>NZ_JACJDP010000022.1:0-71712 GCF_014163575.1 Psychromonas sp. SR45-3 | reverse complement strand
GCTGAATTAACAGCACAAGGTAAAGCGGTACGTGTTGTATCTATCCCTTGTACTGAGCAGTTTGAATTACAATCAGCAGAGTACAAAGAATCTGTATTACCAGCAGCAGTGACTAAACGTGTTGCTATTGAAGCGGGTATTGCTGATTACTGGTACAAATACGTTGGCTTAAACGGTGCAGTAATTGGTATGACAACATTTGGTGAGTCAGCACCTGCCGATCAACTCTTTGAGATGTTTGGTTTCACTGTTGATAATGTTGTGAACACTGCAATTAACTTATAAATTAAGCATTTAAATAAATAAACTAACTTATGGCAGCGTGGCTGCCTTTTGAAAAGGAAAAATATTATGTCTGAAGTATTTCATTTAGGTTTAACAAAAGCGATGTTAGATGGTGCAACTGTAGCGATTGTCCCAGGTGATCCTGAGCGTGTTGCTCGTATTGCTGAATTAATGGAAAATGCAACATTTTTAGCAAGCCATCGTGAGTACACAAGCTACTTAGCATACATAGATGGGAAAGCCGTTGTTGTTTGTTCAACAGGTATTGGTGGTCCATCGACTTCAATCGCAGTTGAAGAATTAGCACAACTAGGCGTTCGTACTTTCCTACGTATCGGTACGACTGGAGCAATTCAACCAAATGTAAATGTCGGGGATGTGATTGTGACACAAGCTTCTGTGCGTTTAGATGGTGCAAGTTTACATTTTGCTCCTATGGAGTTCCCAGCGGTTGCAGATTTCCATGCGACGACGGCAATGGTTGCTGCATGTCGTGATCTGGATATTGAACCACATGTTGGTATCACCGCTTCAAGTGATACTTTTTATCCTGGTCAAGAGCGTTACGATACAGTATCTGGTCGTGTTACTCGTCAGTTTAAAGGTTCAATGCAAGAGTGGCAGGATCTTGGTGTATTAAACTATGAAATGGAGTCATCTACTTTGTTTACTATGTGTGCTTCTCAAGGCTGGGCTGCTGCTTGTGTTGCCGGTGTTATTGTTAACCGTACACAACAAGAGATTCCAGATGAAGCGACTATGAAAAAAACAGAGTCACATGCGATTACGATAGTGGTTGCAGCTGCTAAAAAATTATTAAAATAAAGGCTGGTATCGGCGGTGATCGTAGTACTCAGTCTATCGCGCCAAAGTGACTCTTCAAGTAGAACAAAGAGTCACTTAAATCTATAGCCTGTTCATTTAAAACATTTAAATTTTTACCACAGCTGTTTTGATTGTGCCCGATGAAATTAGGCTATAGCGTTATGTTTATGCCATAAGCACTGTTGTTGTGTAGTTAATGGTTGCTAATACTGAGTTAACTTACTGTCTGTTGTGAGAATGTATCAATTGCATCAAACACATTCCCAATGTAGAAAAAGAGAGAAATTTCATATGAAAAAAAACTATTTTAATGAATTAAAAACGCTATTAGATAATAGCTCTGCGCCATACTCAGGATTCAATGTTGCTTCTATTGTGGTGTGCAAAGATGGACGAGAATTCAAGGGCGTTAATGTTGAATCTGCTGCTTACCCAACGACTATCTGTGCAGAACGTAATGCTATTTTCACTGCTGTTGCTGAAGGTATTAACAAAGGTGATATTCAGGAAGTGCATATCGCTGCTCGTAATGCGCAAAAGCTTTTGGTGACGGCGCATCCTTGTGGCTCGTGTCGACAAGTGATTGCTGAGCAGTCAAAGAATGATTGTGTGGTGTATAGCTATGAATCAGAAACAGAATATACAAAAAATACGATTGCTGCATTATTACCTTTTGCTTTTTTAGGTGAAGAGCTTTAATCGCTATTGGAAAATAGTTGTTATTAGACAATAATTGTTACGTTCATTTTAAGCACTCAAAGGTCAATATATTGGCCTTTATTTCTTTTATTAGCACTTTCTATGTTAGTCTTTTTTCGGTACATATTGGTTAAATCTAATCGCTTCTTCTAGTAGTTCCTGTGCAGTATAGGGTTTTTCCGCTAAAGCAAACTGCATAGCAGGACTTTTTCCTTTATTGGTTTCACAAAAATTAAATAGTACGCGATGAATCTCTGAAAAATTTGCAAGCGTATTCATACTATTTAACCCCTTATTCAAACTTCCTTCTAAATAAGTAAAATAACGATTCAGATATTCCGTATCCCTTAAGTCAAAAGGGGGGTTACTTTGCAATTTTTTAGTGATCGCGCTATAGGCTCCGGATTCGAAACTTGACCAACGATCTCCCCACCATCCCGCTTTTTTATTAATTAATGTTTCTTTGCTGTCAGCAAAAGGTAAATAATAATAGATTTCCGCTTTTTCAGTTTTAATCTCAGGATAGGCTGACATTAATGCAGCCGCGCGAATACTACTTTCTAACTCGATATAATGTCTGTAACGCTCTGTTTTATATATAAAGGCGCGTAGCATCGAAAAATGCACGTATGACAGCCTTGCTGGATTGATTAAATTACAGCGGTTGATCGGTTTTAACTCGCCAACCAATAATTTTTCGAAATGTTTACGCTGCATAGTTTGCTGGTAACGTTGATTAATTTCATTTTCAACATTACTAGAACACCCATCTTTAATGACAGTATTTTCAGTGCTGTGATAAGTATCTTGTTTGGTTAGCTTTTGTTGTGTGACATTACTGGTTTGCAATAAAATATAGCCGCTATCAGCCTCTGCAGTAAATAAAGTATAAAAACCTCGCTTGTGGTCCAAATGTAAGACTTTGCCTTCTGTTTGCAGTGCTATGTAGTCGCGCTGTAGTATTTCCTGCTCTTTTAAACGGCTAAAGTTGGTGAGCAATAATGATAATTTATCGAGGTAAAAGTAATAAAGACGTGCAGATAAACCGGTTTTTTTGATCGCCGCACTGGTATCGAGTTTATCTATTACTGTTTGTAGTACCTGTTTGATTGCATCAATATTTTTATGTTTACCTACGCTATACACTCGTTGGCAATTTTTACATTTCAAACGTTGTGTACCCGCTGCAGTGAAACCGTGTAATTGAGCTTCATTTTTTTCGTTAAAAAAGAAATATTGATAACAATGCGTACAGTGGCTAATTTTTCGCGAAAAATGGAATGCAAGCTTTTCTTTTAAGATATTTTCAATTATTTGGTTATTTACCCAAGGTGGATGGCTGCCACAGGCTTTACATTCCACTGCAAGGTACCCTAAGCGTTTACTTTTATAAATATAGTCATCACTTTTGTTTATGCCGAAATTTCTGCAACTAACTGTTTTACAACAATTAAAATCTTCTCTTATATTAAACATAATATTGGCTCCTTAAATCTGCTATTAGCATAAACCACATATTTTGTTAACGCTAGTTAATGCTATTCACTCAATGTCAAATCTATAGATCAAGATCTCATTTTAAAGTGCTTTGAATGCCTACTATTTACTCATTGAAGAGTGACAAGGAACAGAGATGCAAGAAATACTATTAGCTTTATTTGCGGGGGTCGTTGTGGGGTTAATATTTGCTTTTTTAAAGCTGCCGCTGCCAGCTCCACCAGTGCTTTCAGGCATTATCGGGATTTTTGGTGTTTATCTTGGTGGTGTTGTTTATCAACAATTTATCATTCCGTTATTGTCGTAAATAAATACTTAATATAAATAAAAAGTGAGACGCTTTCAACCAGGTTTCAGTTGCAAATAAAGAATCAAGTGAAAGGAACAAACATGCAAAATAAATTAGAGCAATTACGCCAAGTGACAACAGTTGTTGCAGATACAGGTGATATTGAAGCAATCAAACAGTACCAACCTGAAGATGCTACAACTAACCCATCACTGATACTAAAAGCTGCGACTATTGAAGCTTATGCACCATTAATCGCAGATGCAATCGAATATGCTAAAAAACAGGCCGATAACAAACAACAACAAGTAGAAGTTGCCTGTGACATGCTAGCGGTCAATATCGGTAAAGAGATTTTAAAAACAATTCCTGGTCGAATTTCTACCGAAGTGGATGCGCGTCTTTCTTACGATACTGAAGCGAGTTTAGCAAAGGCCCGTCAGTTAGTGAAAATGTATAATGATGCAGGAATAAGCAATGATCGTATTTTAATCAAGCTAGCGGCAACTTGGAATGGTATTCAAGCAGCTAAAACACTTGAAAAAGAAGGGATTAACTGTAACCTCACGCTGCTTTTTTCATTCGCTCAAGCACAGGCTTGCGCTGAAGCAGAGGTGTTTTTGATTTCACCTTTTGTTGGCCGTATTATGGATTGGTACAAAGCGAAGCAAGGTGTTGATTTTGAACCTAGTGAAGACCCTGGTGTGATCTCTGTGACATCTATTTATAACTATTACAAAGAGCATGGTTATAACACAGTGGTAATGGGTGCTAGTTTCAGAAATGTCGGTGAAATTCTAGCGCTTGCAGGTTGTGACCGTTTAACGATTAGCCCGCAATTATTACAAGAATTACGTGATACTGATGGTGAAGTTGAAACAAAATTAATCGCAACTACAGAAATTAAAGCAGCGCCAAGAGCATTAACAGAATCTGAATTTTTATGGGCTCATCATCAAGATCCTATGGCGGTTGAGAAATTAGCCGAAGGTATTCGCAATTTTGCGATTGACCAGAATAAATTAGAAACCATGATTATGGATAAACTATAATCGAGGTGTAACAAATTAGGTTTGTTATCAATAGGTAACAAACCGCACAAATTCGAATTTTTCGGATTATACATGCCTGGGTTGGCCAGGATATCAGAGGGAGATGACTGTAGAGTTATTCTTCAGTCTAATTGACATAAATGAATGGAGTAAATATATGCACATAATTATGGGTCTAGTGGGAGTTATATCCCTTCTTTTAATTGCTTTTCTTTTTTCTAAGAATAAAAAATCAATTAATATTCGAACTGTGGGTGGGGCTTTTGCAATACAAGCAATCATTCCAGCTTTCGTTATTTTTACTCCGTGGGGTGCATCATTCCTGCAGGGTATCTCTGGCGCAGTTCAAGGTGTTATCGATAGTGCTAATGCAGGGGTAAGCTTCCTATTTGGTGGTCTTGTATCAGGTAAGATGTTTGAAGTATTTGGCGGTGGCGGTTTTGTCTTTGCCTTTAGAGTACTTCCTATCATTATTTTCTTTGCTTCATTCATGGCGGTTTTGTATTACCTAGGTGTAATGCAATTCATTATCAAAATCTTTGGTGGCGCGCTACAAAAATTACTAGGCACAAGTCGTACTGAGTCAATGTCAGCTGCTGCGAACGTTTTTGTTGGGCAAACTGAAGCACCATTAGTGGTTAAACCTTACATTAAACATATGACTCGTTCTGAATTGTTTGCCGTAATGTGTGGTGGTTTAGCGTCAGTTGCTGGTTCTGTATTGGTAGGTTATGCATCTTTAGGTGTTAGCCTTGAGTACTTAATCGCTGCATCATTCATGGCAGCTCCTGGTGGTCTGTTAATGGCTAAAATTTTAGAGCCAGAAACAGAACTAGCCAAAGAGCTTACTGCCGAAGAACTCGCATTAGTTGAAGATGAAGACAAACCTGTTAACGTTATTGATGCTGCGGCTTCAGGTGCATCATCTGGTCTTAAACTTGCGCTAAATGTTGGTGCAATGTTAATCGCTTTCATCGCATTAATTGCATTAATTAATACTATGTTAGGTGCGTTTGGTGATGTTGTTGGTTTTGAGGCATTAACACTTGAACAAATTCTAGGTTACTTATTTGCTCCAATCGCTTTCTTAATTGGTGTGCCATGGTCTGAAGCTGTTGTTGCAGGTAGCTTACTAGGTCAGAAATTAGTAGTGAATGAGTTTGTTGCTTACATCGACTTTATAAATGTTAAAGAAGCATTAAGCGAACATACACAAGTAATTATTACTGTTGCGTTATGTGGTTTTGCTAACTTATCGTCAATGGCTATTTTATTAGGTGGTCTGGGTGTATTAGCACCTTCACGTCGCCCTGATATCGCACGCTTAGGCTTAAAAGCGGTAATGGCTGGTACATTATCTAACTTAATGAGTGCAACTTTAGTAGGTATTTTCTTCGCGCTAAGCGTTGCATAACCTACATATTTAAATAAGCACTGAGGTGCTCTTATGAGCCCTCAGTTATTTAACCTTTAGGTAGTATCAATAAATACGATACAACTTAATAACCCAAAAAATGAAATCAAAGGATTTTTTAATGAGTGATTTACAACAAGCATCGCGACAAGCAATTCATTTGATGGATTTAACCACACTGAATGATGACGACACGGATCAAAAAGTGATTGCGCTATGCAAACAAGCACAGAGTGCCGCAGGTAACACTGCTGCTGTTTGTATTTACCCACGCTTTATTCCGATTGCACGTAAAACGTTACAAGCACAAAACACTGGCGATATTAAAATCGCAACAGTCACAAATTTCCCACACGGTAATGACGATATCGACATTGCTGTCGCTGAAACTAGAGCCGCTGTCGCCTATGGCGCTGATGAAGTGGATTTAGTATTTCCATACCGAGCATTAATAGCGGGCAACGCTACGGTTGGAGAAAAAATGGTTAAAGCCTGCCGAGAAGTTTGCGGCGAGCAAGTCACTTTAAAAGTGATTATTGAAAGCGGTGAGTTAAAAACTGCCGAGTTAATTGAGCAAGCAAGTTCAATTTGTATTAATGCAGGCGCTGACTTTATTAAAACATCAACGGGTAAAGTACCAGTCAACGCAACATTAGAAGCAACAAAAGTAATGATCGAAGCCATTAAAAAGTCAGGCAAGGATATTGGCTTTAAAGCCGCAGGTGGTGTGAAAGATGCACAAACTGCAAATGATTACATGCAATTAGCCCGAGATATTATGGGTGACGATTGGGTGAACACAGAGCATTTCCGTTTTGGGGCTTCAAGCCTTTTAGGAAGCTTATTAGCGGAATTAAATTTAGCGACTAAACCCGCTGAAACTGGAGGTTACTAATGAAACGCACCATTATTCTATTACTTGATTCTTTAGGTATAGGCGCAAGCCACGATGCAGACCAATTTGAAGGCAGTTTAGCCGATGGCACTACTTTTAATGATGTGGGTGCAAATACATTTGGCAGTATTGCCAAACTTTGTGCAACAGGTCAAGCAGATATAAATCGTAAGGGGCCTTTAGTGGTACCTAACCTAACCAAATTAGGCCTAGCACATGCTTGCCGAGATAGTTCAGGTGAATTCCCGCTCGAACTCGACGAAACTGTTGTTCCTGTCTCTGCGTATGGTTACGCACAGGAAATTTCTACCGGTAAAGATACACCAAGTGGTCACTGGGAAATTACTGGCGCCCCTGTTTTGTATGAATGGGGATACTTTAAAGACAAGAAAAATAGCTTCCCGAAAGAATTATTAGATGCAATTGTTGAACGTTCAGGCATCTCTGGTTATCTAGGAAATTGCCATTCATCAGGTACGGTGATTTTAGATGAGTTAGGCGAAGAGCACATGAAAACGGGTAAGCCGATTTTCTATACATCAAGTGATAGTGTTTTTCAGATTGCTTGTCATGAAGAAACCTACGGTGTTGAGCGTTTGTATGAGCTATGTGAAATTGCACGAGAGCTATTAGAGCCTTACAACATTGGCCGAGTGATTGCGCGTCCATTTTTAGGCACTGCACCGGGTAATTTCGCACGTACTGGTAATCGACATGATTACTCTGTATTGCCACCTTCTGAAACCTTGTTAGATCGCATGAAAAATGCCGGTGGAGAAGTGGTCAGTATTGGTAAAATTTCGGATATCTTTGCAACCCAAGGTATTACCCAAGCGATTAAAGCAACAGGCTTAGAAGCATTATTCGACACTACTTTACAATCACTAAAAGATGCAGATAAAGAAACCATTATATTTACAAATTTTGTAAATTTTGATGCGGATTTTGGTCATCGTCGTGATGTGGCAGGTTATGCCTCAGCACTTGAGTATTTTGATACTCGTTTACCAGAAATGCTTGCGTTGATGGATGACGATGACCTGTTAGTGTTATCAGCAGACCATGGTTGTGACCCAACTTGGCCTGGTTCTGATCACACTCGTGAACATATTCCGGTCATTTTCTACGGTAAAAATATACCTGCAGGCCCTGTAGGTTTGCGTGACACCTTTGCTGATATCGGACAAACAATCGCGGAATATCATCAATTACCAGATCTTGAATACGGTAAAAGTATTTTTAAATAATTATTGGAGAATTAACATGGCAACACCACATATTAACGCAGTCGACGGCGCATTTGCAGAAACAGTATTAATGCCAGGCGACCCTTTACGAGCTAAATACATTGCAGAGACCTTTTTAGAAGACGTTGTGCAAGTGACGGATGTTCGTAATATGCTTGGTTTTACTGGTACTTACAAAGGTAAACGTATTTCAGTTATGGGCAGCGGTATGGGTATCCCATCATGTTCAATTTATGCGACTGAATTGATCAAAGATTATGGTGTTAAAAGCATTATCCGTGTAGGTAGTTGTGGCGCAGTAAGCAAAGACATTAAAGTCCGTGATGTGATCATCGGAATGGGTGCATCAACAGACTCAAAAGCAAACCGTATCCGTTTTGCTAATCATGATTTTGCTGCTATTGCAGATTACAGCCTATTAGAAAAAGCAGTGAACTCTGCAAAAGCGCACGGTATTAAAGCGCAAGTGGGCAATATTTTCTCTGCTGATACTTTCTATACACCTGAGCCTGAAGTGTTTGATACATTAGAAAAATACAACATTTTAGGTGTAGAAATGGAAGCGGCTGGTCTATACGGCGTGGCAGCTGAATACGGTGCAAAAGCACTATGTATTTTAACCGTATCGGATCATATCCGTACTGGCGAAAAACTGTCTTCAGATGATCGTCAAACAAGTTTTAATGAAATGTTGTTAATAGCGCTTGATTCTGTGGTTGCAGAATAAAAAGTGCATCTAAAAAATTCCTGCTATTTAATGCTTATGGCCCACCTTAAGCGGCAGGAGTTTTAGCCATCATCCAATGTGACGTTATGGATGATAGTCACCAAAAATGACCTGATATTAGACATGAATTATCATGTCTAGGGTTTGCTTTACTTAATAAAAGGAACTTTACAATGAAAAAAACAATACTTGCTCTTAGCTTAGCAGCAGCAATGCCAACGTTTGCAGCTGATTATACCGATGGCGATACGCATAAAAACGATTATAAATGGATGCAAGCAAATTTAATGTATTCAATTGATGAAATGCCACGCATTAAAGGTGCTGATGAAAATGATCATGACTATTTAGAGCTTGAATTTGGTGGTCGTGCTGGAGTATTAGATTATTACGGTTACATTGACACGTTTAACTTACTTAACTCTAATGATTCAGACAAAGGCGACGGCGCAAGCAAAATGTTTATGAAGCTGGCTCCTCGTTTTTCAATAGATGGTTTAACAGGTACTGACTTATCTGTAGGCCCTATTAAAGAACTATACTTTGCTACTTTATTTAATATTGGTGGTGGTAGTATCGATACTAACAATGGCGGCACTGGTGACGTTAACAATGCTTTTGTTGGTCTAGGTTCAGATATTATGGTGCCATGGTTAGGAAAAATTGGATTTAATATTTACGGCCTTTACGATGTAAACAAAAAAGACTGGAATGGTTACCAAGTGTCAACTAACTGGTTTAAACCTTTTTACTTCTTCGAAAATGGCTCATTCATTTCTTACCAAGGTTATATCGATTATCAATTTGGCATGAAAGATGAATATTCAACATCAAGTAATGGCGGCGCAATGTTTAACGGTATTTACTGGCATTCAGACCGTTTCTCAGTAGGTTACGGCTTGAAAGCTTATAAAGACGTTTACGGCCTTAAAGACGGAGTAAACTTTGGCTTTGGTGAGTTTGAAACAACAGGTTTCAGTCATTACATTGCTGCTACTTACAAGTTCTAAGCATCGCTTTTTTGACTGCATCTAAATAACATGTAGCCAATCATAAATAATTGCAGGATAGTCTTTTATCCTGCAATTCATTGCACACAATCTCCTACATTAACCTTTGAATTATTTGTAAATCGACTTAAACCTATTTCCAAATCATTTAACTATTACCCTCAAGTCATTTAACTATTCACCCTCAAATCATTTATCTCTTCACTATCAAATCATTTAATTATTCACCTTCAAATTATCCACCTATTGATGCCTGTTGCATTAACTATTTGAATGAATATCAAGCAGGTGAAATCAATCTAAGTCTGAAATACTATTAGCCAAAATAATCAAAAGTACGGCTACTTTTTGTTAAGCATAAAAATGAAGAGTTAAGGGATAAATAGAAATTATATTCGCTTATAACGACAACGGGTACCAAAATGGCAATAGTACGTTATTATTCAAAATACGTGCTGTGTGACTCAGTATATTTTACTAATATATTATTTCACCAACACATTATGTTAATAGGATTTAAGTTTAGCTTGAAAAGTAACATTTAGTTGGATTTTATAATGACAAAAAATAACCACATTCTTTATACTACATTTACTAAACCACTTTAATTTGTAACCTCGGAAATTGCATTTTAAGGTGGTTTAATTTTTTATCATGGTTTCAAATATTGAGGATTAAATATGATCACTAAAAATTTACCGCTTACTGATATACACCGCCATTTAGATGGTAACATCCGTATTGAAACCATTTTAGAATTAGGCCAAAAATTTAACCTTGCTTTACCTGCAACAACAATTGATACATTGCGTCCCTTTGTACAAGTCATTGAAGCTGAGCCTAACTTAGTTGCTTTCTTATCAAAACTAGATTGGGGCGTGGCAGTGCTGGGCGATTTAGAAGCTTGTTATCAAGTAGCCTATGAAAATGTCGAAGATGCTAAAAATGCACAAATTGATTACACAGAATTGCGTTTTTCACCTTATTACATGGCGTTAAAACACAATTTACCGGTGCAAGGTGTGGTTGAAGCTGTCGTAGCTGGTGTTGCTGCAGGTAGTCGCGACTTTAATGTAAAAACCAACTTAATTGGTATTATGAGCCGTTCGTATGGCACTGAAGCATGTCAAATAGAACTAGACGGCTTACTGAGCCAGAAAGATAAGTTAGTTGCCGTAGACCTTGCTGGTGATGAATTAGGCAAACCTGGTGACCTATTTGTTAAGCACTTTAAACAAGTGAGGAATGCAGGCTTACGCGTCACAGTGCATGCTGGAGAAGCTGCTGGTGCAGAAAGCATGTGGCAGGCGATTAAAGAGTTAGGTGCTGAACGTATCGGGCATGGTGTTAAAGCTATCGAAGATCTGAAATTAATGGATTATCTTGTAGCGAATAAAATTGGTATCGAGTCTTGTATTACTTCTAACTTGCAAACCAGTACTATTGCCAATATTACTAATCATCCTATTAAAACCTTTTTAAATCACGGTGTAATGGCGTCATTAAACACTGATGATCCTGCGGTTGAAGGCATCGAACTACCTTATGAATATGAAGTAGCTGCAATACAAGCAGGGCTGTCATTAGCACAAATTAAACAAGCACAGATTAATGGCTTAGAAATGTCATTTTTATCAGCACAAGAGAAACAAGCATTACGTGACATTGCTGCAAAGCGTTAATTTATTGCGATATTTCAATTCTTCTGAGTTGGGGTGAGTAATAAAAAGATATAAAAAAGGGCTAATTAATTAGCCCTTTTTTGGTTCTGTAAAATACTAAGCTTTATGAGGCCTGTTGATTGTTTCGTTTAAACCTGAAACATCAACAGTCCTAAGCTGTTTAGTGTGAAAGTATTTGATCTAAGAATAGCTTGAGTCGGTCTGACTGTGGGTTATCAAAGAACTGATGTGGTTCATTCTCTTCAATTACTTGCCCAGCATCCATAAAGATAACACGGTCTGCCACTTTCTTCGCAAAGCCCATCTCATGGGTTACACAAATCATCGTAATACCTTCGTCAGCTAATTCCACCATTACATCTAATACTTCCGATACCATTTCAGGATCCAATGCAGACGTTGGTTCATCAAATAACATGATTTCAGGATTAATACATAGACAACGTGCAATCGCTACACGTTGTTGTTGTCCACCTGATAGCTGGTTAGGGTACTTATGAGCTTGATCCGCGATTTTTACACGCTCAAGGTAATACATTGCTGTTTCGATGGCTTCTTTACGAGGCTTCTTATGTACCCAAGTTGGCGCAATCAATAGGTTCTCTAGCACTGATAAGTGGGGAAATAAATTAAAGTGTTGGAACACCATGCCTACTTGTGCGCGAATGTGACGTACGATCTTCACATCATCAATTAACTCTGTTCCATTTATATGAATTTGACCCTGCTGAAATTTCTCAAGGTGATTCAAACAACGGATAGTGGTTGATTTACCTGAACCCGATGGGCCACAGATAACGACTTTTTCGCCTTTTTTAATATTTAGATTTACATCTTTTAGTACATGGAAATCACCATACCACTTGTTGACGTCCTTCATTGTTATCATAAATTCTTGGTCTGACATGACGTTTCCTTTTAATGCTCGGTGTTAAATTTGCGTTCAATCGATTTTGAATATTGTGACATAGTAAAGCAGCATACCCAGTAAATAAGGGTTACAAAAACATAGCCTTCTACTTCGTAGCCCAGCCAATTAGTATCACTGTTGGTCAGAGTTACCATGGCAAGAATGTCGAATAAACCGATGATTAAAACAAGGGTAGTATCTTTAAATAACGAGATAAACGAACCCACTAGGTTAGGAATAGATATTTTTAAAGCCTGCGGAAGAATGATTAAAATCATTCCCTGCCAGTAGCTAAGACCGAGTGCTTCACTTGCTTCATATTGGCCTTTTGGTATTGCCTGTAAACCACCACGGACCACTTCTGCAATATAAGCCGCTTGGAATAACGTGATCCCTATTAAAGCGCGCAGTAATTTATCAAACTCAATACCATCATGGAAAAATAACGGTAATACCACTGAGGCCATGAATAAAATAGTGATTAGCGGAACACCACGTACAAATTCAATAAAACCAATGCATAAGGTTCTTAGAATTGGCATATCAGATTGACGTCCTAGGGCTAAAACAATGCCGATAGGAAACGAAGCGATGATACCAACGGCTGCAACTAAAATGGTGAGCATTAAACCGCCCCATTTTTCTGTTTCAACGGTTTCTAGGCCAAACCATCCACCACTAATTAAAATGAAACAAACAAAAGGAAACAGCAGCATCAGCACTATTTTAGATTTGTTATTTTTTAATACTTTTAATGCTATTAAGAATGCAACGCATAGCACTGCAACTAGGTTAGGGCGCCAATGTAAATGTTCAGGATAAAAACCATAAATAAACTGATCGAACTTTTCTATGATAAATATCCATCGCGCACCTGAATTAACCACTTCATCCTGTGTACCGCTCCAAGTTGCATCAAATATCATCCAATTTAACAGCGGAGGAATGGTGACGTAAATAAGGTATATACCAACCAAACTTAATAAGCTATTTCTTACGTCCGAGAATAGATTTGTTTTTAACCAAAAAATAATGCCTTTACTTCCCGAAGGGGCAGGCTTGGCTTCTTTCATTGTATAAGTTGCCATTTTAACGTCCTTTTATAGCCATTTTGGCGTTAACCCAGTTCAATAACAGTGAGATAACAATACTGATAGTGAGGTAAACAGCCATAGTCATGAGTATTATTTCAATTGCTTGACCGACTTGGTTTAATGTTGTTCCAGAGAATAATGTGACGAGTTCAGGATAACCAATCGCGGTTGCTAAGGATGAGTTTTTAGTTAAGTTTAAAAATTGATTAATCACAGGTGGAATGATCACGCGTAATGCCTGTGGTAAAACAACCTTTGATAAAATAACATGATCTTTTAAACCCAAGGCTTTAGCTGCTTCTTTTTGGCCTTTAGGCACTGCTTCAATGCCTGCTCGAACTGCCTCTGCGATATAAGTTGCAGTGTAGATGCTCAGTGCAAATAAAAGCGCTAATAACTCTGGGATAATGGCTAGACCACCTCTAAAGTTAAATCCTTTTAATTCAGGATAAACAGCTGAAATAGGCTGTCCTGCAATAAAGTAAACTAATGTTGGCGCTAGAATTAAAATCGCAAGAGAGACTTTAATAAGTGGGAATTCTTCACCTGTTTTATCGTGGCGTTTTCTTGACCATCGAGTCAGATAGAAAACCGCTGCGAGAGCAATAATAAACGAGATTAAAATCGCGCTACTACCACTTTCAAAAATAGGTTCTGGTATTAATAAACCACGATTATTTAAGAACACACTGTCCAAGTAACTCATACTTTGACGTGGGCTAGGTAATGCCGCTAAGACGACGTTATACCAAAATAGAATCTGTAATAGAATAGGAATATTACGGAATGTTTCTATATAAATAAGTGATAGTTTAGAAATTAAAAAATTGTTTGATAAACGTCCAATACCAACCATTAATCCCAGAATAGAAGCGAAAATGATGCCTAAAATAGAGACTAATAAAGTATTTAATAAACCTACAATAAATACGTCAAAGTAAGTCGATGTACCATCATCGTAATCGGTAAGAGTTTGGCTGATACCGAAACCAGCGGTGTTATCTAAGAAAGAGAATCCAGTTGTTATGCCACGCTTTTCAATATTATCGAACATATTATTAGCAAAATAAAATGCACATAAAATGACGGCGATTAAGGCGATAATTTGGAAGAAAACTGCACGGTGTTGGGGGTTGTTTAAGAAACCTTTACCGTCTATTGGGAGTTGTTTGTTGTTCATAATGTGCCTTTTAATCAGCTAGGGAAAAGGGGGAGTTAAACTCCCCCTAAGAGACTGTTTAAAATTAACGAATTGGCATTGCGTACATTAGACCGCCTTGGTTCCATAGTTTATTTAAACCACGGTCAATATTTAGCGGTGAATCTTTACCTACATTTTTGTCAAACATTTCGCTGTAGTTACCTACTTGTTTAACAATTTGGTAAGCCCAGTCAGATTTAAGGCCTAGATTTTCACCTGCGTTACCTGAAGTACCTAATAAACGTTTGATACTTGGGTTTTCAGATTTCATCATTGCTTCTGCATTGCTAGAAGTAACTCCTAGTTCTTCAGCTTCAAGTGCAGCAAATAAGCTCCAACGTACTACGTTGAACCAATTATCATCACCTTGACGAACAACAGGACCCAATGGTTCTTTCGAAATGATTTCAGGCAATACTATTACTGTGCTTGGATCATCCATTTTTAATTTCAAACCGTATAACTGAGATGCATCTGATGTTACTGCATCACAACGACCTTTTTTGAAACCATCAATAGTTTGACCTGATGTATCATAAGTAACCGCTTTATATTCCATATTGTTGGCTGTAAAGTAGTCAGTTAAGTTAAGCTCTGAAGTTGTACCTGCCTGGATACAAAAAGTTGCGCCATCTAACTCTTTAGCAGATTTAACACCTAATTTTGCGCTGATTAAGAAACCTTGACCATCGTAATAGTTAACACCTGCAAAGTTTAAACCTAGTGATGTATCGCGTGTAGCTGTCCATGTTGATGCTCGAGAAAGTAAATCGATTTCACCACTTTGTAGTGCTGTAAAACGCTCTTTTGCTGTCAGTGGGATATATTTAACTTTACTTGCATCACCTAATACTGCACTAGCAACTGAGCGACAAAAGTCAACATCAATCCCTTTCCATACACCTTTAGAATCTGCTGCAGAGAAGCCTGGTATACCTGTCGATACACCACAGTTTAAAACATCTTTTTCCATTACATCTTGTAATGTGTCAGCGTGAGATAGAGAAGGGATTGCTGCAGTAAGACCAACCAATAATGCTAATTTTGTCACTTTCATTGTATTTTCCTTGTGGCTTAAAATTATAGTCAAATCAACTATGAATATATGGGTACGCATTAAAAACGATATTCATATAAAGTAATTACAGCAACTTACATGCCACTTTATGATGAATGCTCATTAATAATACGAAAACGGAGTAATTAAAACTCCATCCCGTATATTGAACAGTTGCATCATATGCGAGGGTTCTACCTCATTAGGGTTTGTCTATCTGTTTATTTGATTTAGGTCATGTTTCGGTTTGTTTTTTAACGAAAAATGAGTTTTGAGCGTCATTTATGAGCAAATTAAAAAAGAACAATCTGCTCATTTTTTGACTGAAGTTATGGATTGATGGTGTTAATTGAATGGTTGCTATGTGTTTTTGCTATTTTGTGGTGCATTTTTATTAATTTTATTAGCTGTTTTGCATTCCATTGGTGCGTTTGACCTGCACAAGATAGCTCAAGTTGTTGTAAGTTATCTTTAAGCTGTTGTTTTTGATCATCCGGCAATGCGCTAAATATAGTAATTTGTTGTAATTGCTTGATATCAGTATATTGCGACTGAAAATAGCGTAATAAATAGGTGTAAACCTGTTGTGGCGTTGATTGCTCACAAGCTTGTAATAATTGTTCGTAAGGTGCTGTTGTTTTATTGCTGCTATTTGGGGTAACCACTGCTTTTAATTGTTTATTTGTTTTTACGAAGTATAAATAGATGCACAGTGAAACAACTAGGATTAAAAGTATCAGCGAGCTAATTTGCCAGATCAATAAACGTTGTGTTAGTTGCTTATTTTCAGCCGCATATTCGCTACTGTTGGCACCGTTGTTGGCTAATTGGGCTGCTGCAGAGAGAGCAGTCTGAGTGCTTGCGTTATTACTTACATCATTTTTATTTGCGCTGTTACTTGCATTATCCTGATTATCATTATTGGTGCTTGCTAATGCCGCTTTGATAGTTAATGTTTGCGCTGGTAGTGTTGCAAACTCTTGTTGTTCGGTTTTACTATTCCACCAAGGAATACTTATTTCAGGTAAAACTAACTCACCACTTTTATCCGCAATAATTGCATGTGTAATAGTTCGTTGACTATATAACACACCATTTAACGTTCCTTGCTTTAAATCATCTTGATCAGGGTAGTAACGTAAGGAGCTGTCGTAGTTAAGTTTAATTTCAGGCATCTTGTCGACGCTAATTGACGCCACGCGTAAACTAATGCTGCGCGTGATTGGATCGCCAACGGTATAAGAAGCAGCATGTAAGTTATTATTTTCAACTAAATGCACATCTTCGCTGATCAACCAATCTCCTTGATAATTAGCCGGCATTGGTTTTACAGTAATTGCGATACTATTACCTCGTATATTAATAGGTTGAGAGATGATCTTGTTTTGCCAATCGCTGACGCTGACATTTTTACGAATAGAACCCACCAATAGTGGGGAAGTTATCTTTACATCACCGGCTTGAGTTGGCGTTATCTGATATTGATAAGTGAATACCTTATAGCGAAGTCCATTAAGTATCACTTGTGTTTGCTGGTTATCATTACTGACACGTTCTATATTTGCGGCTGTTAATGATGGCGCTTGAACATCCCCATCGACGATATTTTCAGAGACATAAATTTTGCTTTCTAAAATAATAGGTTGATCTAAGTAGACTTGTGTTTTGTCGACGCTATTTTCAATAAAGATAGTGTCGCCTGATGTTGATTGTTGCTCTTCGCCAGCTTCTTTAACTTGTATTGTTATTGGATCGGTGAAAAGGTCACCGATTGCTAGAGCAGGGATGGTAAAATCACCTACTTTATTGGCCTGTAAACGTAATACCCAAGTGATTTTTCGATTAATATCCCCATTGATAATTGAAGTGCTTTGACTTCGAGACGGGCCGCTTACTTTAAAGTCATCAGTCAGTGCACTGGTATCGAGTTGATATTCTGAGCCTGTGTCATTAACTTCTATGGTTAAAATAAAAGTATCCCCCTGAAAAACCTGATTATTACTAACCGATGCCGTTGCTTGTGTCGCGGCAGAAGCAGAGGAGCTGATCACAATTAAAAGTAGGATCACACTTAAACATTTATGTAAAAACGGCATTACCAGATTTCTCCGTTATTTTTTTGTAAAACAGGTTTATTAGCGGCTCTCTTTCTATATTCAAGCTGCATTTTATTGCGTAATAATAAAGAAGGATCATCCGGCATGTTTTTTAACCAGATTGGTAATTCTTCATACTCTTTATTAACGTCTTCTTCAGTTATCGATGATGGTGTACTTGCTTCTTGTTCAGCGGCTTGGTCTTGCTGTGATTGTGCCGCTGCGTTCATTTCCGCTTGTTGCTGAGCCTGCTGATCAAGTGACTGTTGCTGATCTTGTTGCTCAGATGATTGCTGTCCATCTTGTTGGTTTTGACTCTGCTGATCTTGCTGCTCAGAGGATTGCTGCCCATCTTGTTGGCCTTGACCCTGCTGCTCTTGCTGTTCAGAGGATTGTTGTCCACCTTGTTGGTTTTGACTCTGCTGCTCTTGCTGCTCAGAGGATTGTTGTCCATCTTGTTGGCTTTGACTCTGCTGCTCTTGCTGCTCAGAGGATTGTTGTCCATCTTGTTGGTTTTGACCCTGTTGCTCTTGCTGCTCAGAGGATTGTTGTCCATCTTGTTGGCTTTGGTCCTGCTGACCCTGTTGCTGTTTTTGCTGCTCAAGTAATTTTTCAACGGCTTCTTTATTGGCTTTAGCTTGTGTAAAGTCAGACTGTATTGCTAATGCCTGCTGATAACTTTCTAATGCTTGTTGATACTTTTTCTGCATAGCTTGTGTATTGCCTAAGTTATAAAGTGTCGTTGCATTTTTGGGATCTACTGTTGTTTGTTCTGAATAAATTGCTTCAGCTTGTTTATATTGTTTATTCTTGAATAGTGCCGCGGCTTTCCAATCTGGATTGTGAAAGTTTTCACTGGCTTGTGTATAGTCGCCATCTTGCAAAGCCTGATAGGCGTTCTGTTCACTATTTTTCCATATTGAGGCTTCTACTTTCGGCGTTGTTAATGGCAAAGTGAGCGCTAATAATACGGCATAAAAAGTACCTTTCCTAAATAACAATAAAAACAGTGGCAAAAGTAATAAACTTAGCCAATAGCCATCATCAATCAATTGTTTACTCGCCATTTTTTTAGCATTTGTCTGGTTCTCTTTTACTGCTGTATTAGTATCATAATGATTGGCTAATAAAGGGATTTCTTGTCCCTGAGCATCGAAAGTTAAATACAAACCATCACTCATATCAGCGATCGGATAAAGCTTATCTGCTTCTAGTTTTGGTATAACGATATTGCCGGCATCATCTTTTAATAAGCTGCCATCAGGTAAGGTGATTGCTGCACCGTCATGAGTAGCCATGGCTAAAACAGATACCATCCATTTTGTGTCTTTAATTACATCCTGCATCGTATTAAGGCTTTGTTGATCAAAACCATCACTAATAAAGACAATGTGCCCCTGCTGATAACCTGCATTTTTCAATAATGAAATTGCTTTTTGTAGGGCTAGGTCAGGTCGAGAACCTTTGACCGGCATTAACTCCGGTGAAAGGTGCGGAATATGATTAATAATGGCATTACTGTCTATGGTGAGAGGGGTGATAGTAAAGGCATCACCGGCATAGGCAATCATGCCTTTTTCACCTTCCGACCATTGTTTTAACAGCTCGATTGCTTTGTATTTAGCGCGGCTTAATCGGTTAGGTTTAATATCCGTTGCATACATCGAGTAGGATAAATCCAGTGCAATGACTTGTGCTTTTTGTATTTCATAGACAGGCAATTCAACACTACGCAGGCTTGGCCCTGATAGTGCAATACAGGTAATGGCCGATAATATAGTGATGATTAGGCGATTATTTTTGCTGGTTTCAGGCAAAGTAACCAAATGTTCACTTAAATGATTGGCAATGATACTTGTTTGCTTATGTTGTCTTCGCTGATAACGCCATAAACTATAGACGGTGATAATGAGCAGCCCAATTAGCCAGTAGGGGCGAATAAAGCTTAATGGGCCAAAGGTACTGGCTAAGGTGTCATTAAAGTTCATCTTCACCTCTTAGTTTTAATGAAATGATTACCATTGATAAAATAAGTATTGCCAACGATAAAGGCCAAAAAAACAAGTTTTTCTCTGGTCTAAACTCTAAAAATTCACTATCCACGGGTTGTAATTGGTTAATCGTATCGTAAATTTTTTGTAAGTCTTCTTGGTTTCTGGCTCGAAAGTATTGCCCATTAGTTAATGTTGCAATCTCTGTTAATGTTCTTTCATCTAAGTCTGCAGAGGGGTTAACACGTTGGTTGCCAAAGAAACCGCGTTTAATCATTTCATCGGCACCAATACCAATAGTATAAATTTTAATATTATTTTTAGCGGCTTGTTGTGCTGCGGCAATCGGTTTAATTCTACCGGCTGTATTTGCGCCATCGGTCAGTAATATTAAAACACGTTGTTCATTTTTATTTTCTACAAAGCGTTTAATAGCCATAGCAATTGACTCACCGATCGCGGTACGGTTTCCTACTAGACCTATCTCTGTTTCGTCTACCATGGTGGAAACGGTCTCCGCATCAAAAGTTAAAGGGGTTTGTAAATAAGCATGGTCAGCAAACAAAATAAGCCCTAAACGATCACCTTGCCGTGTTTTAACAAAGTCTTTAACGATTGATTTTACTAAGGTTAAACGATTAACCGTTTGGCCATTTAATGGCATATCCACTTCATCCATACTGCCTGATAAATCCAAAGATAAAATCATATCGCGGCTTTGTTGTTGAATACGAATAGGTTGATCGTACCAAATAGGTTTAGCGATGGTGGCGAGTAATAAAAGCCATAATAACCAGGGAAGAATAAAACTGATCAGAGGATTTTTTTTAGTTGATTTTTGCTGTTGCAAACCATCAGCAAGTGGGATCCATACCTGCGTGAAAGATTGTTTTTTAGGGCTTAGAAAATAACGTACTAATAAAGGCAATGGTAATAATAGAAAAAACCACCAGTATACAAATTCAAACATCTTTTTTACCTGCTAACTGCTTATTTTTTAAAGCTAACGTTTGACGTGCTTTAACCTGTGTTGGAAATGCTTGTATCCATTTTTTGGCAGAGAAAAAGTCCTTTTCAGTACAAGAGGAGTTATCTTGATATAAACGACGGCAAAACTCATCTTGGTTATTGAACAGGTTAACACCTTGCTGTGTATGGTGTGCTTGTAAAAAGTCAAACCATGCTTGTCCAGTGACCGATGCGACTTGTTCACGAGGATAATAATGTAAACTCAGCCCTTTTAATAATTGGTTTAATTGTGCAAAGCTGGCGTTATCATTTTGTAACTGCTGCAATGACAATAACGCTTGTTTAATTATTTTTTTCTTTTTGATATAGCGTTTAACTAAAAAAAACGTTAACAAACTAACTGCAATGACCGCAATTATAATTAACCAATAAATAGGTGCCGGAGGCCAAGCAGAAGGCGCTTCGACAGGTAATATTATTTGTTCAAAAGGGTTATTGGGCGTAGGCATTAAATTGCTCCAATAATGGTACAGCTGCACTGATATGGTAATGTGCAATGCCATATTTAAGTAAATTGCTTTCCATTAATTGCTGACGTTGGCTAGCGGCTTCTTGGTAAGATTTTTGTTGTTGCTGATTACGTAAAAAACCACTGCCTTTGATTGAATTGATTTTTAACCCCGCTTGTAAGGCTTGTTTGGGTAAGTGCGATTCAAGGGGATCACTAATTTGCCAGACAGTGACCTGATTATGCCGCCGCATTAAATTAATCAATTTATAACAGGCTGAATCTAATTGAGAAAAATCACTGATTAAATGAACTTGGCTACCGGTCTGGACTAAATGAGATAGTCGTTTTAATTGTAAAAAAAGTGATTGCTGCTGCGTTGTTTTAAACGCTATTTTTTTACATAACGTTTGGCTTTGATGTAAAAATGCCATTAATCCTTTATTACGTGATGTTGGTTTTAGCTCTGCAACCTGTTGTTGATTGAATACAATCCCGCCTAAGCGGTCATTTCTCTGTTTGGCTTGCCAACTTAATAGGGCTGCTAAATGACAGGCTTGTACAGATTTGAACACTAACTGGCTGCCAAAAATCATACTATCGGAGACATCAACCAATAAAAAAACAGGGCGTTCTTTTTCTTCTTGAAATAGTTTGGTGTGTGCTTTGCCTGTTCTAGCGGTTACCGCCCAATCAATAGCACGTACATCATCACCAGGTTGGTAATGACGTACTTCAGCAAACTCCATACCACGGCCTTTAATATTGGCTAAATAATTACCAGAGAGTTGGCGGGTTGCCGGTAAGCGTTTAGCATTAAGCGAAAGCTTACCGTGCTGTTTATAACTGAGCAATTCAGTCAATTGCACATCAACCCCTGTGGTATAAGGCGTATTAGTAAAAATAGCGGGCACGTTATTATTCATTATCCTGCAATAGCCACCTGATTAACGATTTCTTGAATGACTTGGTTGGCACTGACACCTTGTGCTTCGGCTTCATAACTTAAAATAAGACGATGGCGCAACACAGGGTATAAGTTACTAATGATATCTTCTGGCATCACATAATCCCGGTCATTTAACCAAGCGCGTGCTTTGGCCGTGCGCATTAAAGCCAGTGTTGCACGAGGGCTAGCTCCATAGCTTATCCATTGTGCTAACTGCTCCCCAAAACGAGCTGGCTGACGTGTTGCAATAATTAAATCAATCAGATATTGCTCTAGGTGTGGGGCAATATTTACTTTCATGACCTCTTCACGCATGGCAAAAATTTGTTCATTTAATAGAGGAGTGACTTCAGCGACTTTCTCTTTTAAAATCTCTTTTTGGTTTAACTGTAGGATCGCACGTTCGGTTTTTGCATCCGGATAATCCAGTTGAATATGCATAATAAAACGATCTAATTGTGCTTCAGGTAAGGGGTAAGTGCCTTCCTGTTCAAGCGGATTCTGTGTTGCCATTACTAAAAAAAGCTCGGGTAACGGATAGGTTGTTTTACCAACGGTAACCTGTCGTTCTGCCATTGCTTCAAGTAATGCCGATTGTACTTTAGCCGGTGCTCGATTAATTTCATCAGCTAAAATTAAATTATGAAAAATCGGACCTTTTTCAAAAATAAATTGCCCAGTTTCCTGACGAAAAATATCAGTACCAGTGACATCAGACGGTAATAAGTCAGGTGTAAATTGAATACGGTGGAAGTCACCTTCAATACCATCAGATAATGCGTTGATAGCACGTGTTTTTGCTAAGCCTGGTGGGCTTTCAACTAAAATATGTCCATCGGCTAATAAGGCAATTAATAAGCTATCAACTAACTCGCTTTGCCCTAATATCATTTGATTTAAATAGTGACGTAATTGATTTAATTGTTGTTTTGCCATTGTGAGTATCTTCATTAATTTATTTTGAGGAAAATATACTGCCTATAAAGGGCAAGTTCAAGACCCAAAAGTTCAATCCTTATAAACAATAAAGACTGATTATTTTTTTAAAACACTTAAAAATATTGTAATAGATCAAAAGCTTTGCTGAAAAAAGACTTTTATTGTTTTATTTAGGCTATATTAATTGCATTACTTTATTCATTCATTATTTAAGGGAACCGCTATGAGTCAATTAGAATCGATCATTTGGCATGTACTAGGTTATATGGCTATGCCAACTATTTTTGTGGCAGGTTTTGTGGCTGTATTTATAGGTGCTGTTGCTATTTTAAAAATCTCGGGTGATACACCTGTCGAAGATTAATCAAAGCATGTTAATACTATCTATAAAGATAGCTATCAATTGTTTATAATGATTAGGCTCCATTTTAATGTAATGGAGCTTTTTTTTGCTCAGGAGAAATAAGTTTATGCAGATATATATAATGCGCCATGGACAGGCAGAGATGATGGCTTATTCAGATGCTGAGCGTAATTTGACCGATATGGGTCGTTTAGAGTCGGAATTAATGGCGAAATATTTAGTGGAACAGGATGTGTCACTGGATGCCGTATTAGTTAGCCCCTATGTTAGAGCGCAGCAAACTTGGGAGTCGGTAAGCCCATTTTTTGAAGGTGTCACTAACATTCAAATATTGACTTGTTTAACCCCCAGCGGCAGCGCCCGTAAAACGGTGGATGAGTTATTAGCATTGCAAGCGCAAGGGGTGAAGTCAGTAATGATAATTTCTCACTTACCTTTGGTGGGGTACATTGTAGGAGAACTTGCACCTGCAGCAGGGGTACCTGCTTTTTCAACGTCAGCGATTGGCCACCTTTCTTTGAGTGATGAAGATGGTCTTGCCGAATTATTAAGTTTGATGACGGTTTCTCAAATACGCGATTAAGTTTGCTCAAATAAGAGCAATCAATAACAGCTGTCTCAGCCTCAAAAACGCATTGCTGAGATGGTCAGTTATTATTATTCCAATCAATAGATTTGCTCGGTTTAAAATGCCCGAAATCCGAAATCTTAAAGTATTAAATCAATTGTCTAGCCATCTCTTTTGCGAGCAAGGCTGATTGTTTGATACCCCTCGTGTGAGCCATCACAATAGCCCCTTCAATTAATAAACCTATTTGATCCGCTTTGTGACTTTCTTGTTCTGCTAATTGTGCAGCGATGATATCCACAATCGCTTGTTTGTGTTTTGCCGCAAATAGATTGATTGGATGATTAGGATCGGCATATTCCGCACTAACATTAATAAAGTTACAGCCAAAGAAAGTTTCACTGTTTAACCAATCATTTAAATCATCAAAAATAGCCAATAGTTTTTCACTAGCTGCTTTATCCGTTGCCGCATTAGTTGATGCGTTATTCATGGGTTGTTGGTCCGTTAAGTCATGCTTTAACTGTGATTTATTACTGTCATCAATGGTTGATTGAAGTCGTGTAATGACTTGTTCATGACGAAGTTGTAACGCGGCTAAAATTAACGCTTCTTTACTGCGAAAATGTTTGTAAAGCGTTGCTTTGGAAACCCCTGATTCCGCTAAAATCAAATCAATACCCGTTGCATGGTAGCCATATTGATTAAACAGTGTCAGCGCAGTTTCGATCAAATGTTGTTTTCTTGGTTGCATATTATCGCTTGTCCTTTAGACCCCCATTTTATTTTTATTAAGTATAACCAATTTAAACTTGACGTAAACAGTTCTGTTCACCTATAGTAGTGAACAGATTTGTTCACTCTTGTTTTTAAAACTAAAAGGGCTTCATTATGTGCACTACCTCATCATCAAATACAGCATCAAACACAACTACAAACAGCGATGTAACGGCTATTACTACTTTAGGTATTCACCATCTTGGTCTGAGCGTTACCAATATTAAAGAGGTGGCAAGTTTTTTCATTGAGCAGTTGAATTTTAAACAGATCGGTGAAAAACCTGACTATCCGGCTATTTTTATCTCTGATGGGACGGTGATGTTAACGTTATGGCAGATTAAAGATGCTGATAATAGAGTGGATTTTGACCGCACAAAAAATGTAGGTCTGCATCATTTTGCCTTGAAAGTTAGCACTATCGATCAGTTACAAGCCGTTTATCAAAACCTGACTAAACTCGATAATGTTGAGATTGAATTTGCACCAGAAGCCTTAGGTGCTTCACCTTTTCAACACATGATGTGTTTGATCCCAGGTGGCATTAGACTTGAACTAATTAGTGAATAATAAGTTAACAAAAAAATCAAATTATAAGTGAGTTAATCAAATGAATAAACTAGTGGTCAATAGCTGGCATCAAGGTGAATTATCAGTACAAAAACGTGCGGGTACGGCGCAAAAAATGGCAGAAATTGGCCCTAAATTTATTCGAGAATTTATGCCACAACAACATCGTGATTTTTTTCAATCTCTATCGATGATATATATTGGTTATAGTGATTCAAAGTCGGCAACTCGCGCCAGTCTATTATTTGGTGATCCCGGCTTTATAACTTCATCCAGTGAAACAACCTTGCAGATCAATACACAATATTCGCTTAATGATTTTAATAATAATCATCTTAATGTGGGTGATAGGATTGGGTTGTTGGGGATTGAGTTTATCAGTAAAAGGCGCAACCGACTCAACGTGGTAATTACCGCTATCAACCAAAAAAATATTCAAGTTAAGGTATTACAAAGCTACGGTAATTGTCCTAAATATATTCAACCAAAAATACTGGTGACGAATCCACACTATGACGCTCAATCAACTAGTACGGCGGTAGCGCTAACACAAAACGTTCGAGAGTTGATCCTTAATGCGGATACCTTTTTTATTGCCAGTCGTTTTGATGATGGACAAGCATTAAATAATCGAGGTGTTGATATTTCTCATCGTGGTGGTGCGGCTGGCTTTATTTCCATTAACGAAAAAGGGCAGTTACTAGTGCCTGATTATGTTGGTAATGGTTTTTTTAATACCTTAGGTAACTTGTTAGAAAACCCTAATGCGAGTTTATTATTTTGCGATTGGCAGCAAGGTGATGCCTATCAAATAACGGTATCAAGTGAAATTATGTGGTCAGAGCAAAGCCTGCAAAGTATTCAGGTGAATACGCAGAAAAAAATAGCACGCACACTCTGTTTTACCCCAATCAAAATAGAAAAATTATCGAATAGCTTGGCGTATCGAGTGATTTAATCGTGATGCTTTATTATTTCCTACTTGGTGAAAATATCAATTAATTCATATTTATGTCGCTCAATTCCACTACTCTTCAACCTGCTCAAACCAACGTTACTTATTTAAAAATGAGGTTAATTAATTTCATGTTATTAATGTTCATTAGGTTTTTGCATCTTATTATATTTTTTCGTTGAAATATTATTCAATTAACTTAGTATATATGGATATTCGTATATGTGGATGTGGTTATGTTGCCCAATCAGTTTTTTAAAATGTTATCCGATGAAACACGTTTACGTTGTTTGATTTTAATTGCGCGTGAAGATCGCGTGAGTGTCGGCGAATTATGTATCGCGCTGGAACAAAGCCAGCCCAAAATTTCAAGGCACTTAGCTATTTTACGGCAGTCAGGTGTTTTACTTGATCAACGTGAAGGGCAGTGGGTGTATTACAAAGTGAATTCGGAGTTGCCTGGATGGATGCGTAAAGTCATTAGTGGGTTAACTGCATCCAATTGTTTGAAAGCAGAATATCAACAAGATATTGAAAAATTTCAACTTGCGAAACAAATCGCTAAAACAAGTTAGTTACTAAAAAATAATTAAAAATTTAATCGGTAATGCCTGTGTTAAATCAGGCTTGATCTAAAACAATTAATTCTAACGAAAGCTTATTACTTGAATTCAAGAATGCTAACAAAAGCTTAATTTATAAAAGTGAGAAAAAATAATGATAATTAAAGTAGGTATAAATGGGTTCGGACGTATCGGTCGTTTAGCAATGCGTGCCGCATTTGATTGGCCAGAAGTAGAATTTTTATTAATCAATGATGTCGCAGGTGATGCCGCAACATTAGCGCATCTATTAGAATTCGATTCAGTGCAGGGACGCTGGCAGCATGAAGTCACTTGTACGGAAAACACCATGCAAGTTGCCGGTAAATCGATTGCGGTGACACAACAGGGTGAAATTGATGCAGTTGATTGGTCCGCTTGTGATGTAGTGATTGAGGCAACGGGCGTAAATCGTGATAAAGCATTATTAGATAAATATATTCAACAAGGCGTGAAACGTGTGGTGGTATCTGCACCGGTTAAACATCCTGACATCGCAAATATTGTCGTCGGTGTGAATGACCATGTGTTTGACCCGCAGTTGCATAAAATTGTTACCGCTGCGTCATGTACGACTAACTGTCTTGCGCCGATCGTTAAAGTTATTCATGAAAAAATAGGTATCAGCAATGCCGCATTTACCACTATTCATGATTTAACCAACACCCAGACTATTCTTGATGCTCCGCATAAAGATCTACGTCGTGCCCGCGCCTGTGGCATGAGCTTGATCCCAACCACAACGGGTTCAGCGAAAGCGATTGTGGAAATATTTCCAGAATTAAAAGATAAAATAAATGGTCACGCAGTACGTGTTCCCTTAGCTAATGCCTCATTAACCGATATCGTATTTGAAGTCGCGCGTGATACCACAGTGGAAGAAGTTAATCAGTTATTAGCAGAAGCGGCTGACGGTGAACTGGCTGGTATTTTAGGATTTGAAATGCGTCCGTTAGTATCCATTGATTACCGAGGCGACCAACGTTCAACCATCGTTGATGGGTTATCTACCATGTTAATTGGTAAGCGTATGTTAAAAATCTACGCTTGGTACGATAACGAAATGGGTTATGCAACACGTACCGCTGAATTAATGAAAAAAGTCGCATTAGCTTAATCGGCTCACATCGTAAGAAGCATTAGGAATAGTAGCAATGAAGTGGTTTTTAAAGCTTGATAAATCCTTAAGGCAGTACCTTTTAGTAACGTTTAATTACTGGAACTTTACTATCACCGATGGTGCATTACGCATGTTAGTGGTGCTGTACTTTTATCAACTAGGTTACAGCCCATTAAATATCGCATTATTGTTTTTATTTTATGAGATTTTTGGTGTGGTGACTAACCTCGTTGGAGGTTGGTTAGGTGCAAGGATAGGCTTAAATCGCACCATGAATATCGGTTTAGGTATGCAAGTGTTTGCTTTGTTGCTACTTACCGTCCCCAGCGAATGGTTAACTATCCCTTGGGTGATGATGGCACAGGCCTTTTCCGGTATTGCCAAAGACCTGAATAAAATGAGTGCTAAAAGTTCCATCAAAACCCTTATTCCTAATAACCAACAAAGCAAACTTTATCATTGGGTTGCGGTACTAACTGGTTCCAAAAATGCTTTAAAAGGCGCGGGATTTTTCATTGGCGGTTTACTGTCAACGCTGGTGGGGTTCCAAGTGGCTTTGATGATCATGGCGGGTGTATTAGCGATGGTTTTTGTAATGAGTTTATTGTTCCTAGAAGGGGACTTAGGCAAAGCTAAAACCAAACCTAAATTTAGCCAGATGTTCTCTAAATCTGGTCCCGTGAACATATTATCAGCGGCGCGGTTATTCTTGTTTGCATCACGTGATGTGTGGTTTGTAGTAGCTCTGCCTATTTACCTCGCCAGTATTTTTGGCTGGTCACATTCTGTGGTCGGTGCCTTTTTAGCAAGTTGGGTGATTGCCTACGGCATAGTACAAGGTTTTGCACCTAAAATTACCGCCTACTTTTCCAAAAACGGAGCCACTGAAAATGGTACAGCCCCTAACGGTAAAAGTGCCATGTTGTGGTGCAGTTTGTTAGCCGTCGTGACGGGAATATTAGCACTGGCTATTCATCTTGAATGGCAAGTGCAATGGATTATTACTATTGGTTTATTAATCTTTGGGGCCATCTTTGCGATTAATTCATCACTTCATTCCTACTTAATCATCAGCTATGCAAAGCAAGATGGCGTGTCATTAGATGTAGGTTTTTACTATATGGCGAATGCCATGGGGCGCTTAGTAGGCACCGTATTATCCGGCTGGATTTACCAAGCCTACGGATTTGCCGCTTGTTTATGGATAGCTTTTGCATTCTTGCTGATCACTAGTGTGATTTCATTGAAACTGCCTGAGTCCAGCAAAGTGTAGAGAAGGAAGTTTAAGTGTTTGCGTATTTTAAATTTAAAAGGCTATTGATGCTGAATTTCCTGCGTTAATACGGCACTTATCAGTGGCTCTAAATAATGAATAGTTAGTGATGTCTGGTTATGGACATCAATTAACTTTCATTAGCGTTGATTAATATTCGGGATCAATTTATCTTTTAGCTATAAATAAACGGGGCACTATTAAGAAAGTAATGGTTTTGACGTTTTAAATAGCAGTTCTTCGTTGATGAACATTTAACTGCTAATCCTGATCAATCCAATATATCACCACTTCTTGCTTTCCCCATTGGTTTGCTTTTTCGACATTCTCTCCCATGTAGATATCAATTTTATTGGTCCAACGTTTATTCATTTTATCCAGTACTGTGTATTTTCCATCAAATCCTTCGATTCTTACTTCTTGTTGGTGAGTTAATCCCAATTTTATTAAGTCTCTTGATACTGCGATTGATTTCATCCCTGGTTTCAAGGTATCACCCCATGCCGCTAAGTTTGGTGTTGAATCAGTTTCACCAACACTTGAGGTATAGGCACTTGCCGTTACCGTTAAAGATTGTTCTGCTTCAGCACAACCCATGAGAGAGATGATGCTCATGGTAGTAATAAGGAAAAAGCTCGGCTTCATAAAATGTTGTTCCTTGTAAAAATAAAGCTGGTCAATCTGGTAAGCTGATTTAATAAATAAGTTTAGTAAGCAAAGCTAATAAGTAAATCTATTAACGGCGAGTATTTCATCCTTCCCATTTTGGAGTTCTACTTTCCATTGTCCGTGCATTGTTGGTTGAATAAATTTGCTGGAATGGCTTCTCCAGCGATCACCGTTAATATTTAATTTAACCTTTGCAACCTGTTGACCATCAACACTCCAGATATAATAGAGAGCGGTGTCTTTTAAATCAATAATTTCAGAAAATGCATACACGGTTGCAATATTATTTTTGAAAATAATGTTATTGATCTCACCAACAGGTTCATTTTCTATCACCGATGAAGCAATAACAAAACGCGTGACATTATTCGACATGATATCAACGTCAGATTGAAAGAATATAGCAGGATTAGCTGTATTTTCTATGGTCGATGTGGTCGATGTAGTCGAGGGGGCTGATACTGGCTCAGTTTTACTTAAGCTTTCACTTTCATCTTGATAACTGTTGTTGTTAGGTTCCGCCATTTCGTCATTTATCGGTTCATCTGCTTGTGCTGTTAATTCAATTTTTTCGTTTTCAGCTTTCTCGGATAGTGTAAAGGAAGAGGGAGATGTTTGATCTTTGTCTACATCGCTAGGAGTGATCTTGTTTGTCGGCGTTAATGCTGCGGTACTCGCCACCGATATTGCCGTTTGTTTATCAGCATGGTTGTTTTGCTCGGAATAATATCTACTCGCAAAAATGAATGACCAAATTGCAATGACGACAAGCAGCAAAACCCCTAAGATTCTTCCCCAATGATAGCCATGAGAGGCTTCATCCTGCACTATATTGTTCTGTGTTCGATTAAAGTTAACTCGGATGGTAAATTTTTCCGATTCCTTCATATTGTTATTCTCACTGAAGTTTGAGAAATAGATTGTTGTATTTAAAATGCGCTTTAAATTCAGCTATTATTTCGGGTTGTTTAAGTATGATTTGGTGATTATTTTGCTTTCATTTTTTTACGCTAATGTCAGCATCGGCCAACATGCTTTTTCATTAAATGTTGCTATTAAATTTTACCATTGAACGTTGCCATAGGCTGGTATACTTTTAAATATCCATAATTGTATATTTGCCATTTTTTAAGCACTTTAACTACATTTATTCTTTATTACTTTTTTGGTGAAGAAGGGGATTACTATGAATACCCTTCTTTGATCACCATAGCCTATAACGACTTGGCTCAGGTAGGGCGCTATTCTTTACCGTAAACGTTATTTTCTTGTTCTTGCACACGAATAAATGTAGTGCGTTTGGTTAGTTCTTTGAGTTTAGAGGCGCCTACATAAGTGCAGGTTGAACGAACGCCACCCATGATATCTTCAATGGTTGCGTTGACGCTGCCCTTATAGGGAAGCATTACTGTTTTTCCTTCAGCTGCACGGTATTTAGCGACACCACCAGAATGTTTTTTCATTGCACTTTGTGAAGACATACCATAAAACTTCATGTATTGCTTACCATCCTGTTCAATGATTTCACCGCCGCTTTCTTGGTGACCTGCGAGCATTCCACCTAACATTACAAAATCAGCTCCACCACCAAAGGCTTTTGATACATCACCGGGGCAACTGCAGCCACCGTCACCGATGATCATGCCACCTAAACCATGAGCAGAATCTGCACACTCAATAATGGCAGACAGTTGAGGATATCCAACGCCTGTTTTTACACGAGTTGTACATACTGAGCCAGGTCCAATACCCACTTTTACAATATCAGCGCCTGCTAAAATAAGTTCTTCAACCATGTCTCCAGTAACAACGTTGCCAGCACTGATTACTTTGTCCGGGAACTCAGCTCTAACACGCTCAACATAGTCAACAAGGTGTTCAGAATAGCCATTTGCAATATCAATACAGATAAAAATGAGATCATCTGTTAAGGCCATAATCTGTTTAGTTTTTTGAAAGTCAGCCTCAGAAGTCCCTGAAGACACCATCATATTATTTAATACATTAGCATCGGTTTTATTAATAAAAGTAGCCCATTCTTCAACACTATAATGCTTGTGGATAGCCGTCATTACATTATGGGAAGCTAGCGTTTCAGCCATCTCAAAGGTTGCAACTGAGTCCATATTAGCGGCAATAATAGGTACGCCTGACCATTCACGTCTACTATGTTTAAAAGTATAAGAGCGAGTCAGCTCTACTTGTGAGCGGCTTTTAAGCGTGGATCGTTTAGGACGAAAAAGTACATCTTTAAAGCCTAACTTTAAATCTTGTTCAATACGCATGGTTATTCCTTTTCAGATCAGCCATTAATAATAATGCCTATGTTTTGATCGGCTAAAAATCGAAACAGTAAAAAATGGGCAAAAAAAACCGGGGCATCTGATATTTATCAAAGGCCCCGGTTTTCAGTATTGTACGGTGTAAATTAATTATGGCAACTTATAACATGCTATTAAACAACTTGTTAATTCGTTAATTTGAAGGAGGTAACCTAATATTTACTGAAAAATAATATTTTTTTAACTAGCATAACGTCATTTTTGATTAAATTTTTCTACTTTCGGTTCCGCCTCTCTTATATGTAATGCCCCCCTCAAGATCGAATTTTTATTAATAGTACTCCTTAATATTCAGTGACAGTAAGTGAAAGTTTTAAGCATGATAAAGGTGATGAAGTTCATATTATTTAAAATGAAGTTAGCCCGTTATTGATCTTAAAATACAAATATGAAAAGCTTACCACGTTGTGTGAAAAGGTTTTCACATTTTTGTTTACGTGAGGTTACAAATGAATAATGACATCGCAGGATCGTTGCTAAAATCATTGGGCGGCAAAGAAAATATAAGGGCTATGGAACACTGTTCAACTAGATTACGAATTGTGGTTGATGACAACAACTTGGTGGATCCCAAAGCAATTAAAAAAGTAGAAAAAGTAGCGGGTTACTTTTTTCAATTTGGCCAACATCAAATTGTTATCGGTACGGGGTTGGTCAATGAAATTTATAGTATTTTGAAAAATATGGTCGGTGAGACTGACGATAATGCAAAAAGTGCAGCTTACGATGACTTAAATGTCTTTCAAAAATCACTGCGTGCTTTAGCAGATGTGTTTGTACCATTGATACCCGTTTTAGTAGCTACTGGCCTATTTATGGGCTTACGTGGATTTGCTCAGCAATTAGGCATTACATTCTCGAGTGACTTGCTTGTTATGTCACAAATGATCACTGATACCGTCTTTATATTTCTACCTGCTCTTGTTGTATGGTCTGCGTTTAATCGATTTGGTGGTACACCGGTTATTGGTATTGTGCTTGGTTTAATGTTGATAGCCCCGATGTTGCCAAATGCATGGGACGTAGCGAGTGGGAATGCCGAAGCGCTTACATTTGGTATATTTAAAGTGCAAGGTTTTCAAGGGACAATTATTCCTGCCCTTATCGTCGGTATTTTTGGGTCGTATGTAGAACGTTGGATTAAATCCTGGATGCCATCTGTAGTTGCCCTTGTATTCACACCATTTTTAACCATTATTATTGCCGTGTTTGCTGGGTTGTTAGTTATTGGCCCTGTATTTAATGTTGTAGAACATGGGGTAATGATTTCAGCTGATGCGATTATTAACTTACCATTTGGCTTAGGCGGCGCTATTTTTGGTGGTATTCAACAAGTATTGACAGTGACAGGTCTGCATCATTCATTAATGGTTGTCGAGCTTGACTTCCTTTCTTCCATTAAAGGCGTTAATCCTCTCAATGCTTTCATCACTGCTTCGATGGCTGGGCAAGCTGGTGCAGCTATCGCTTACACTATGACCATTAAAGATAAAAAAGAAAAAGCACTTAAATACTCTTCGATAATACCTTGTTTCTTTGGGATCACCGAGCCGCTACTTTTTGGTGTCACATTAACAAACTCAAAAGTATTTATCTCCGGTATTATCGGTGGCGCAATTGCAGGTACATTTGCTGCAATTACACATATTGCTCCAGCTGTAATGGGCGTTACTTTTTTACCAGCAATACCGGCGTATCTAGGTCACGGGCTAGGAATGTATTTAGCAATGATTGTTATCGGAATGGGAAGTGCAATGATTTTCACTAAAATTTTAGTAAGACCAAATACGAATAGATAGGGTGCATGGCTCACTATTTAGTGAGCCATTTTTCTATCCATAGATATTTTTATCAAGCAATAAATAGTTAATATATTTATAAAGGATCAAACATGAAAGTGGTTTGTATTGGAGAGTTGCTGATCGATTTTATTTGTACAGATACAAATAAGCAGTTGCATGACGGTGTTCATTTTATCAAAAAAGCCGGTGGTGCACCTGCTAATGTTGCTGCAACCGTCAGTAAGTTAGGAGGTAAAGCAGAGTTCATCGGAAAAGTAGGAAATGATCCTTTTGGCACTTTTCTAAAGCAGGTGTTAACTGATGCTAACGTCGGAACTAAGGGGCTCTCATTTGATGCTGAACATCCTACCACATTAGCCTTTGTTTCGTTAACTGATGACGGAGAACGTGACTTTGTGTTTAATCGAGGTGCGGATGGAGAGCTTACTCGTACTGATGTATTGATAAAAACTAATCAGTCAGAAATTTATCATTTTGGCTCAGCGACGGCTCTTTTGCCTAGTGTTACACGAGATACTTATATTAGTGTTATGGAAGAGTGCTCATCAAAAGGTGAGTTTGTTTCATTTGATCCTAATTACCGTTCAGCACTTTGGTTGAATGAAGATGCATTTAAAGCAGCCGTTCTACCCTGTTTAAAGTGGACACATTTATTAAAAATCAGTGAAGAAGAGTTAATTCTTTTAGGGGGTAACAATGATAGCTCTATCGGGCTTGAATATTTACATGGGCTTGGTTGTCCTTTTATTCTGGTGACTCTTGGAAAAAAGGGAACATTGGTTTCTTATAATAACCTACAAAAAATAGTACCCAGTATTTCTATCAAATCTATTGACTCTACCGGTGCTGGAGACGCTTTTATTGGTGCAATATTATATCAACTAGCAAAACATAAAAAAGTGAGTTTTGATCATTCTGAGTTATGTCAAATGGTGACGTTTGCAAACAAAGTAGGCGCATTAACTTGTACTCAAATGGGGGCAATTTCTGCCATCCCAACATTAGAACAACTAAAGGAAGTAAAATAGTATGGTTGATTTGCTATTAGAGGCAGATATCGCTGCGAGTGCTGCTCACTGTAATATTGAAGATCCATTTCGTCTTAAATACCATATAACCCCAGCAGTTGGTTTACTCAATGACCCTAATGGTTTTATAGAGCATAAAGGTATATATCATCTATTTTATCAATGGAATCCATTTGAATGCGCACATGGAAGTAAGTTTTGGGCACATTGTATTAGTGATGATTTAGTTAATTGGCGCTTGTTACCTACAGCAATGGCACCTGATCAGAATTATGATAAAAATGGTTGTTATTCTGGTAGCGCGTTTGTTAATAATGAAAAGTTGATGCTATTTTATACTGGAAATGTAAAAAATAAAGATGGGACAAGGCTATCAACTCAGTGTATTGCAGAAGCGAATAGCTTAAATGACAAGTTTATAAAAAAGGGGCCTGTGATCGATAGTCCTCCTGCAGGTTATACTGCACATTTTCGTGATCCTAAAATTTGGCATGATAATGGAGTTTGGTACTGTGTCATTGGCGCACAAACGATCGATAAAAAAGGGCAGATATTATTATATCGCTCTACCAATATAAATGATTGGGAGTTAATGGGGCCATTAGCAGGCAGTGGGCTTAATGAATTAGGTTATTTTGGTTATATGTGGGAATGCCCAGATTTCTTTGAACTCGATAATAACTACATTTTGTTATGCTCACCTCAAGGGATAGAGAAGGAGGGGGATAAGTACCACAATAAATATCAATCAGGATATTTTATAGGATCATATAATATACAAGCTCATGAGTTTAAGCATAATGAATTTACAGAACTTGATCGCGGTTTTGAATTTTATGCTCCGCAAACTACTACTGATTCAAAGGGACGGCGCTTAATGAGTGCGTGGATGGGAATACCTGAAGAAGATGAGCAACCCACATTAGCGTATAACTGGTTACATGCATTAACGCTGGTCCGTGAGCTTAAAATTAAAAATGGTCGTTTATATCAGTATCCAGTTGAAGAATTAAAACAGTTACGTAAAAACCAATTGAGTTATCAAGATATTGTAGTTAGCAATTCACAATCATTTGCTCAAATACACGCACCTTGCTGTGAAATTGAAATTGAATTAAATGACATTCAGGGGAGCTGTGGCGTTCATTTTAATGCTTATGACCATTACCATATTGACCTTACATTCAACCCTAACAATAGTAAATTAAGTTTAGACCGAAATTCAACACCAAATCAATCAGGTGTACGCAGTTGCACATTGCTATCAAAGCAAAGTTTGAAGTTGCATATGTTCCTAGATAAGTCATCTATCGAAATCTTTGTTAATGATGGAGAAGAAGTTTTTACCAGTCGAGTGTTTCCATTAAGTGAAGCTCGTAATATTAGTATTTACTCCCATGGATCTTGTACAATAACAAAATTTGATAAATATGACTTATCATGAGGTAACAGGTTGACGAAAAGTATTTTGAACCTAAAAGATATTGCTAATCTAGCACAAACATCACCTTCCAGCGTATCAAGAGTGATCAACTCTTCTGGTTATGTAAAAAAAGAAGTACGTGATCGTATCCAAGTCATACTCGATGAAACAGGGTATCGGCCAAATGCATTTGCTAAGGCACTTCATAGTAAAAAAAGTCTTACAATTGGTGTTATTTTGCCAAAAATTAATGCAACTTCATCCGGTGAAAATATTGCAGGTATTGATGATTATTTTTCAAAGCAAGGTTATAGCGTTATTCTCGGCAACACGAACCATTCTGTAGATAAAGAATTTGAATATCTTGATTTGTTTAAAGAAAAGCAAGTTGATGGAATTATTTTAATTGCAACAACACTCACCCCTGAACACCAAGCTCGTATCAAACGACTTCATATTCCTATTGTTATTATGGGACAAAAATCGTTAGATGGTACGCCATGTGTTGTGTTTAATGAAATAGCAGCAGCTCAAGAATTAACCAACTTTTTACTCGATAATCAACATCATAATATTGGTTATATAGGGGTTAGTGAGGAAGATGTTTCAGTAGGAGTTGAGCGTAAACAAGGGTATTTGAATGCACTTGAAAAACATGGCATAAAGAAAGATGAACGGCTACTCAGCATCGGGGCATTTTCTGTTATAAGTGGCTATGATGCTTGCCAACGTATATTCGAACAATTTGGTTCTGCTCCTGATGCAATATTTGCTGCAAACGATAAGATGGCAATCGGCGCAATAAACTATATTTTGGATCAAGGGCTTTCTATACCTGGAGATGTTAGCGTATGTGGGGTAGGTGGTGGGGTGTTTGCCCAACACTACAACCCAAAGATAACCTCTCTTTTTTATGATTCTAATTCAGCTGGAAGAATAGCTGCAAACTTGTTATATCGCTTGATACAGAGTGACGAAAAAGATTTATTAAAAAACCATATTGAATTCGTTCAATATAAGTTAGTGATCAGAAATAGTGTCAAATTAAACATTAATTGATTATCCGAAGTTATTACAACTTGTCTACCTAGATCAGCAAGTAGTCTTGTCGTGTTATATCAATAAACACCCTTTAGCAATCAAAATGCATTATTCAGTCGCTCGCTAGGATTTCAATACAAGGCGTAACATGATGACAATGGCTAGTCCTTATCGAATGTTACAATTTAGTCTTGTTTTTCGAGCTAGGGGCCGATACGCTGTGCTGAATTGGTCAATATACGTAAAACGCCACTTAAGCCAGCCATTTATTCTACGTCAATTTTGACTAATAAAAAGTCTAGCGGATACCGTTCACAAGGCTGATAAGTATCAAAAGATGCACCTTTTGCTTTAGTTAAAGCAATGCATCAATAAATGATTAAGTAACCTCGTTGTCGATAAGTAAAGTGAAGTGAATTGTGGTGTGCGGCCACAAAAAACCAATAAACATTTTGCATTAGCCAGGATGGCCAGCACTTCGATACTAGGCGGCAGCACTACAGGAATTACAGATTGTTACTCGCATTATGTTTTCACCTATACTATCGACTCTTTCATTACCATTTCTGGTATGTTTGTTTTGGCTATTCTCTTTTGTCTCAAAGGAATGATTCGCTCGGAAGAACTCGATAAAGTTAAACCTGAAACACTCAAAAGTCTTGGTAAATATAGGTAGATTATCACCGTAATTTTAATCGGGTTAATGATGACACTTTATGGATAATAGTAATATTGCTCCGTACTCCTTGTGGACATGAACCGATGTAAGTTAATGAGCAAGCACTTGAAGATTAATCTGACTTTATTTTTTGGCTGGTGGAATAGGACCATGTGCTTTGGAGTGACGCATCACGACTAAGGTTTTAAAGTTTTTGACACTATTATCTTTATGAAGCACCTGTTGTGTGAATTGATCAAAGGCTTCCATATCTGCTGCGATCACTTGTAAAACTAAATCATAATCGCCTGTTACAAACCATGAGTCGATAATTTCTGGTTGTTTATTTATTCTGCTTAAAAATGCATTGACGATAGTGCTATGATCTCGTTCCAACTCAACCAATAACATCATACTTAATGGCCAGCCCATATTTTTAGGTTTGATGATGGCCATCTCTTTTTCAATAACACCACTTTTGCGTAACTCTCTTACTCGACGATAACAAGCAGGTTCAGATAGACCGATTTGTGCTGCAATCTCCGCAATCGATGCCCTAGCATCGGTTTGTAGTTGGTGAAGAATCTTAAGATCTATGTTGTCCATAATTACAAGGCCTTTTTTAAGTTAATAATGATAATTTTTATCATATTACTCGCTAAATAAACAATATTAATCACTCACTATTGATAAATTTTATCATGTAGATTTTTTAATCAAAGTGAGAAGCCTATGCGTTCTTTAATCAATCAAAATCAAACTCTGTTCGCTGTTGTAGCAATAATAGTTGCGATGCTATCAATCACAGTGGGGGCGTCATTGGCGAAGTCTATATTTTCTTTTATCAAGCCTGAAAGTGTTACTTTTATGCGCTTGAGTATGGCTGCTGTTATGTTGTTCTTTGTATGTCGTGTGTGGGAGGTTAAAATAACAGGTCAAAATATAGGCTCAGTGTTTGTTTATGGTCTCACCATTGCAGGTATGAACTTATTTTTTTATTTGGCCATTAAAACTATCCCCATTGGCGTTGCATTGGCCGTTGAATTAATTGGCCCGTTATTGGTTGCAATCTTATTTTCTAAGCACAAAAGTGATTTTGTGTGGGCGATACTCGCAGCCATAGGTATTTACCTGCTGATCCCTAATGCTTCAAGTAATGTCGTCTTGGATAGTAGGGGGTTAGTGTACGCGGCAATCGCTGGCTTCTTTTGGGGGAGTTATATTATTGTGGGCAAAAAAGCAGGATTTCAACATGGTGTTAAAGCCCCTGCATTAGGGTTAATAGTCGCGTCGATGGCGCTATTACCGGTAGCCGTAAATACCTTTTCTTTAAGTGATATGAGCATTGAAATAATGGGGTTGTTGATTGCCATTGCATTGTTATCGAGTTTAATCCCTTTAGTTTTGGAGATGCAAGCATTACGGCATTTACCGACCAAAACCTATGGTGTACTCACAAGTGGGGAGCCTGTTTTAGGTGCATTGGCAGGTTTTTTTATTTTAAATGAGCAACTTGTTATTACACAGAGTATTGGTATTAGCATCATTGTGTTTGCCTCCATCGCTTCTGTGTTATCGCCTTCGGTTATGACGACCAAGAACGTGGCGCTAAAAATAAACGACAATAGTGCAGTAGAAGTCAAACCAGTGGCAGAAAGCTTGAAGTGAGATTGTTGATAAAATAGGGGGGAATTAATAATCTTCATTTTAATCTTACCCTCGCTATTTTTTAGCTGAGAGTCTTTGTCATTGAAAAGTGGGAATATTTGCTATAACTTGAAATGCTGCTTACAGCTTGATTATGATTGTTATATTTTTGCCGTAATAAGTTTATTTTCATTATGAGGTGGAACATTGTTAGCTAATATCCCTTTTTCATTATTAGAACTTGCGCCGATGCGCGAAGATGCAAGTGTTTCAGAAACGCTTCAAAAAAGCACTCAGTATGCGCAACATGCCGATCAGCTTGGCTTTCATCGTTTTTGGCTTGCTGAGCACCATAATATGCCTGGTATTGTTTGTGCTGCAACATCGATTTTAATTGGTCATATTGCCGGTAATACCCAAAAAATCCGTGTGGGTTCAGGTGGTATTATGTTACCCAATCATTCCACCTTAGTTGTCGCAGAGCAATTTGGTACCTTAGAAAGTTTATATCCAGGGCGAATTGATTTGGGGTTAGGCAGAGCACCGGGCAGTGATCCAGTAACTAGCCAAGCATTAAACAGTGATTTACGCCGCGCAGATAATTTTCCTGCTGAAGTGAGTGAGTTACAACAGTTGTTAGGTCCCTATGATGGGAAGCATGCAATTCGCGCTATACCCGGTGAAAATACAAATGTGCCGCTGTGGTTGTTAGGCTCTAGTTTATTTAGTGCACAATTAGCGGCACAAAAAGGGCTACCTTATGTGTTTGCCGGCCATTTTGCTCCTCGATTTTTGCACGATGCCGTTGCGTTATATCGACGTGAATTTAAACCCTCTGATACCCTCAAAGCGCCTTACTTTATGCTGGCATTGCCACTCGTTGCTGCCGCAACCGATGAAGAAGCTGAATATTTATCCACCACTTCAAAGCAACGTGTATTGGCATTAATGCGTGGTCAAGGTTTATGGTTAAAAGCACCTGTTACTAGCATGGATAATTTATGGAATGCACAGGAAAAAGCACAAGTAGATAACTTTTTAAGCCTTAGCGTGATAGGAGGCCCTACGAGTATCAAACACAAACTGGAAATAATCGCACAGCAATTAAATGTCGATGAATTTATATTTACAAATGATCTTTATGATAGCGAAAAACGTCATCAAGCATTGGATATATTGATGTCAATTAAGCAGTAGTTATATAGCCAGATGCTAGGAATTAGATGAATTCTGTTCTCCAGTATGTTCTATTAGGGGATGCTAAAACTTCTCAAGATGGATTCACTGATGGTTTCGAGATTGACGGCGTAACATCTCATGAAGTGAGCGCTGGTATCAGATACAACTTCTAAAGCCATTAATGTATGCCTGTAAAAAGCAGGCATACTATATTAATAAAGCTTAAAATCGGGAATGTATATTTTCGTTTTTAAGCTTAAACACTTTTCTTTAGCTGTGCTCTTTAAGTTCTCCAGCTTAAAAGTCTGCGCTCTAATACACCAACTAACCAATTTATAATCACGCCCAACACAGATAAAATAAACACACCTGCAAAAAGACGTTCTAAATCATAAAGTGAGCCTGCTTCAAGTACATAAGCACCGATTCCATAAGTTGCGCCCAGCATTTCAGCGGCAACTAACAGGATGATTGATATTGCAAGAGAGATTCTGAGTCCTGACAGAATACCAGGAAGTGCACCCGGTAATACAATCTTACGCACAATCGAAACCCATGACAGTCCGAAACTTTGCCCCATGCGAATATAACCTCTGTCTACATTATCGATTGCAGCATAGGTAGCAACTACAGTAGGAGTGAAAGATCCTAATGCGATTAATGCATATTTTGAACCTTCATCAATCCCGAACCAAATTACAAATAAAGGTAAAAGAGCAATTTTTGGAACCGGAAATAGGGCTGCGACTACGGGCAATGCGCCGGCTCTTACTAGATTAAATAGCCCAATTAATAATCCTACTGCAATGCCTGCCGTTATACCCATTAGCGACCCCATTAGTAAACGGGTTAATGAAGGCAGTAGGTGCTTAAATAAAAGACCAGAATGATAAAGTTCGACAAGGGTCTGCGCTACGCCAGATGGACGAGGCAATGTTAAGTCTGAAATCCATCCAGTACTTGTTCCCCATTCAAGCAAGGCGATGATAAAAACAAAAACGAGTGGGCCAACAAAAAGGAGCGGTTTATGTGTAAAACCGCCTCCTCTGAATGGGACTTCTTTGTTAACTTGATGTTTGTTAGTCGGCATTGATAAGCTCCTTGTCGGCAAGCAATGCTTCTTCTCGCATCAGGTTCCATAGGTATTTTTGTTTTTTATCTAGTTCATCTGTGTGGTTTTTTCTTTCATTTAATGGAATGTCGATCGTGATAACCTCGCTAATCGTGCCGGGCCTACGACTGAGTACGACGATCTTGTGGCCAAGACGTACCGCTTCACTTAAATTGTGTGTCACATAACAAGCAGTAAATTTTTCTCTATCCCAAAGCGAAACTAAGTCATCTATCAATAATTCACTCGTTTGGCTATCTAGTGCTGAAAGTGGCTCATCCATCAGTAAAACCGCAGGGCGAACGCTTAACGCTCTGGCAATGGCGACTCTTTGTTTCATGCCACCACTGAGTTGTTTGGGCATTGCGTTGGCAAATTCACTGAGTTTGGTTCTAGTGAGCACATCATCCACAATATTTTTTATTTCTTTTTTATCGATGCCATGATCTTCAAGCACCAGTGAAATATTGTCATACACACTTCGCCATGGCAGTAGCGCAAAATCTTGAAATATATAGGTGAGCGGATTAATGGAATTTTCTGGTGGGCTCCCAATTTGTGTTACTTGACCACTGGAAGGCTTTTCTAAGCCCCCAATGAGTCTCAGTAATGTTGACTTACCACATCCTGAAGGGCCAACTAAGCAAACAATCTGATGTTGATTGATTTCAAGGTTTATATTTTCTAGCACATTAACGTTGGAGTAACTATGCGAAATATTGTTGATATGTAAGTTCATAAATGACTCTAATTTAGTAGCTATCTACATAACGAGGATCCACTAACATATCCATTGTTATATTACTTTTAACCAACTTTTCTGTTTTAAACCAATTTAATTGATCCTCGATACTGGCGATGTTTAATTTTGCACCTTGATTAAGTCGCATTGCCCCATTGATGATAGAAGGAGCGGCTTTGTCATAAGGTTTATCGCTGTAAACATACTTGTGAATTAATGTCACCATGTCTTTAGAGGCTTGTTCGCCGGCACTTTTATCAACCAGTGCTGCATTGAAATCAGCGCCTCCCTTTGAAAATGCACTAAGAAATGATTTAACCAGTTCTGGTCTGTTTTTAGCCGTGTTAGATGAAGTAAAAACGGTGGTGACTTGGTAGTTGGGAATATAGTCTGACATGTTACCAATCAACATAATATTTTTATTTTTAATCAGTTCTTTAGCAATGTGAGGTACCACCGCCCAAGCATCAATTTGTTGGGTTTTTAATGCGCCAATAATAGCCCCAATCTTTTGGAGTGGTTTCATCTTAATATCTGAGTCTAAAAAGCCTTCTTTTTGTGCTATTTTATGTGCCATATAATGAAAAGATGAGCCAGTTTGAGTGATGCCAAAGGAATGCCCTTTTAAATCTGCAGGTGTTTTAAGCCCCGCGTCATAGGCTTTTTTAGAAGCCAGGATCATTTGCCCATCGATACCATCCTCTTCATTTAATACGCCACCGATCACTTTTATAGCACCTTTTCCTGCTAGGTTAATCAACCCACCAGAAACCGCTGTGATACCAAAATCTACATCCCCAGAAGCGATAGCGATGGCCATCGGTTGTGCGGCTTTAAAAAATTTAAATTCAACATCTAAACCCGCTTCTTTAAAGTATCCGCGTTCATAAGCGACAAAACTCGCCGCATGGGATGTCCAACGTAGTGCTCCAACCCGTATTTTTTCACTGGCTTGGGCTGCATTTATACTTAAAATAAAGGTAAGTAGGCCTAAGAGAAGTGAGCTTTTATTTATTTTTCCTATCATGGTAACCCTTAATATTAGAGTGATTTATCTATTTTTAGCGAACCTATCTAGAAAACCTATCTAAATAAGTAAATTAAGTAAATTAAGTAAATTAAATAGATAGCTTAATTTATATGTGAAAGATTGGATGGTAAAAATGATGACTTTGCTATATCAAAAATTAATTTATTTTATATTAATTTACAATACATTAAACGCGCTTCATTGAGTTATTTGATAGTCGATCAAACTTATTAACTAAGTATCCGTTGCTGTTGTTTTAAACTGTGATGCTTAAAACAGATATTATGGTTCGATATTTTTAAGTATTTCCAGTTCAGCAACTGTGATTATTGAAGCAGAGGGGAAATGGTTATTGAAATAGAGAATAAGCTGTCAATGAGATAGAGAGTACTCAGTACTTTTCCCCTAAGCGAGTATTAGTTGACTTAATATCAATTAATGAATATTGATACCGGCTTGTTTACTGAGATAACTTTATTTGAGCAGCACTGCATAAATAGTACTGTATGGAATTATTTACTGGGTCGAGTTGTTTAAAATTTGTCCTTTTATGATGTTAGCCTAAACTTACATCATCATAATTTGGGCTTTATTAATAACCCCATTAAGTATTAAAATAAATTCAAACAACAAGTGGACTTTTAATGACGATTAATAAACAACTCTCTATTTTAATGCTGCTTATATCGTTATTTTCTATTATTGTTGTCGCCTGTGCTTTTAAAATTTCAGATGCCGCAAGATTCCACCAACTTAATAGCCAACACTTCAATTATATCATCGAACTCAATGAGCTTATTGCTCGTTACCCTAATGCATTGCCAGAGACAGAAGCACTTAAAGCCGTCGTAATAAAAATTCAAGATCAGCCTGAAGCCTGTGTTGCACTACCTAGCAGTGTTGATCGTTTTTTAATGAGAATGATTAATGCTGAAAGTATCATCACCATTTGTAAAAAAGATATTAAAATAGCGGACGATTTATTAGAAAGCATTAAGTTGTTTGAGCTGGGGTTGATCACACCATCAGCAATGAAAATCGACCTTAATATAGGTAACAAAAAATTTAGAAGTAACTCAATCGAGTTTATTGGACCGGTTGATAAATTGAGTTACTTTATTGTCAAAGTCTCAACGATGACGACAGTGATATTATCGATTGTTCTTTTTCTAATGGCTCTGACCATTGCGCAAGCGATTTTAAAAGTGGTTAAAAGAATGCAAGAAACAAAAGATAAACTCGTTATTAGCGAAGAAAAAAATAAACAGCTTGCTCATACAGATTCATTGACTGGATTGCCAAACCGAAATGCCTTAGATAAACAAATAAACAAAAATATTTTGATGTCTAGTATTGAAAAATTTGCCGTTTTTTTTATTGACCTAGACCGCTTTAAAGATGTGAATGATACAAGGGGCCATGCTCAAGGCGATAAATTACTGAATATAATTGCCAATCGTTTAGATAAAGCGATGGGAGATAATGGTTATGTCTTTAGGTTCGGTGGCGATGAGTTTGTTGCTATCGTGAATTTTTCGACTGTTCAACATGACGTTGAAAAAATGGCCTCACAATTCATCAAGACGATTGCTGAGCCAGTCTTATTAGAAAACACCGATGTTTATGTTACTGCTAGTCTTGGTATTTCAATTTATCCAAGTAATGCAGATGATGCAGAATCTTTAGTTAAGTACGCTGATACAGCAATGTATGAAGCTAAAAAAGAGGGTAAAAACCAATATCTATTTTATCAGGATGCTTTTAGTCAAGAATATACTCGCCGCTTATCTTATGAATCACAATTGAGATGTGCAATAGAGAAAGATCAATTACATATTGTTTATCAGCCTATCGTTAATCTAAATAATTTTGCTACTCAAGGCACAGAAGCTTTACTGCGCTGGCAACTAAACGAAGAGACGATGGTATCTCCAGATATCTTTATTCCTATTGCTGAATATTCAGGGCAGATCATTGAGATAGGAGAGTGGGTATTGAGGAATGCTTGCCAACAGAATAAATTATGGCGTGAGAGTGGTGCGAGTAAGTTAAATATCGCGGTGAATGTTTCCCCTTATCAATTATTTAATCCCCATTTTCCTCAATTAGTACAAAAAATACTGGTTGAGTTTGATATACCACCACATTGTTTAGACCTCGAGATTACAGAAAGTATGACTGTTTCTGATAATGCGGTTTTTTTGAGAACATTAAATGAACTGTCAGAGATGGGCGTTAGATTGTTGATGGATGATTTTGGTACGGGCTATTCGTGTTTGAGTTATTTAAGACAACTTCCCTTTGACGTATTAAAAATCGATAAGAGCTTTGTCAGTGATTACGATACGATAGCCTCGACTATTATTGCCATGGGCAAACAACTAGACATGAAAATTATAGCCGAAGGGGTAGAAACCCAAAATAGCTTGGATACTCTTACACAACAACAGTGTGATTTTGCCCAAGGCTATTTTTTCCAACGCCCAATTTCAGCAGAGCAGCTCGACGTATTTAAAATATATAACAATCTAAAAAGTACTCAATAATACGCATGATACAGCTTATTAAACTTTAGTTATTACATTCTGGTTATTACATTCTAGTTATTGGATCTAATTTATTAATTCTAATTTATTGTAGTCAAGTAACTAACAATTTAATTTACTAAAAATAGGTTTTTATTGATGGTAAATAACTGTTAATAAGAGGTATTTGTTAATAATGGATATTTATGTTTTACCCTGTTTTTGTAATCTACAAAAACAGGGTGTTTTAGTTTAGCTTAGTTTGTTAACGTTAATCTTGCTAGCTTAGTATGGCAGGTGTACGCACAATAAAAGCTCTGGTGTGGTCATAGATTAAGTTATACAAAAATGCATAAATCGTAATGCAAATAGTGACGCTAATATCCATCATAAGTGCTTGCCAGAAACTGATGTTCAACATCAATGCGATCACAGGGATAGTTGCCACTAATAAACCCGCTTGAAATATGATCGTGTGAACAATGCGTAATGGGACTGTTCGTTTTGTTTTATCGCCTGTCACCATTCGGTCAAAACCCCAGTTATAGATAAAATTCCATGTCATTGCAATCGTTGCTACAACTATCATTGTTCCTGATAGTGATTCTGCATCATGGTTTGTAAATATGGTCAGTATAATAATCGCTAATGCGACCGCTAACACTTCAAATAATACAGCATGAAAGATACGTTCAATCGGTTTCATTCTCTAACATTCTCTCTTTAAATTTGTTGATGTAAAAGGCTCCTACACTTGCAGGATAATTAATTATAGTGATATCTATCACACAATAAAATTAACAGCTATCACGAATGGTGATAGCATGAAGGGGGATTAATGAGAGTAAATATGATGTATAGCCTTGAACAATTAAAAATATTTGTTGCCGTTTGTGAAACGGGATCTTTTTCCGCTGCCGCTCGTCAGTTAAAGCGTGCTCAATCGGGGGTAAGCCAAGCGATTGCTAACCTTGAAATCGCGATCGACAAAACGTTATTCAGTCGAGATAAAAACATACCGAGTTTGACGCCGCACGGGGAAGCCTTATTGCCGATTGCAAAATCTATTTTACATCAGCAACAATATTTCGATCATAAGGTTGAATCATTGGCTAAGGGTGATGAATATGAATTGGTTATTGCGATCGATGAAAGTGTCATTAATGATCAGCTAATGAAGGTAATATCGTCATTGGCTAATCAATTTCCCATTACCGAATTTGAGATTATTACTACCTCCACTTTTGATGTGGAAGAGTTAGTGAGAACGGGTGTCGCACATATAGGCATTATCTATGTTAATGGTGAACTGAAGTCCGATATGGATTTTTTTACGTTAGGGCATGCACGATTTTTAACTATCGCATCACCACAACACCCACTTTCCGCTTTGCCCTTAGTGTGTGAGGCTGATTTAAAAGCACATCGACAATGCGTACATCGTAGTGCTCAAAAAAAGGAGTTGTGGTTTAGTTATAAAATAAGCCCGACGGCTTGGTATGCAAATACGCATATGAGCTTGATTGAACTTGTTAAAAACAATATTGGTTGGGCTGTTGTCCCAGAGTTATTAGCTCATCAACAGATCCAAGAAGGACATGTTATTTCATTACCTGTCTCACATGAATATGATGGTTGGCTGACCGTTGTGGGGTGTTTGGTTTCTCGCAGCCATGCATCAGGTCCGGTGTTAGAGAGCGTGATCAACCTGTTAAAAGGCTATTGTATGCTCAATAAACATTGGATTATTAAGCAATAACCCTTTTCTATTAGCGTTTTCTTTCTTCTTTCATTTGCCAATCGGCTAATTCAACTAATACCGATAATGCCCCTTGTCCGCCGAACTCAAGCGGCGCTTGATGAAAAGCTAAAATATCAGGGTGCTGGGCTAACCATAAAGGGACTTGCTTTTTAAGTATATGTTTACCCATACCATGAATCACACTACAGCAATATAATCCCTCTTTTTTACAGCAGCTAATCAAGGCTGCTAACTCATTTTTTGCTTCCTGCTGCGTCAAACCGTGTAAATCAAGAATTATCTCTGGCGTGAAATCGCCACGACGTAATTGCTTCACCAAATATTTTTGTGCATCGGTTCTGCTATAACGTACTGGGCCTTCTTCAGGTAAATGTGGTTCAAAGGCGTCTGAGAAGTGGCTTTGCTCAAAGTTTTGTTCGCGTTTTTCTTTAATGACCGCTTTATTCTTGATGTTTTTCGGTGGCAATTTTATGGTATCCTGTAGCAATTTTTTTATACCAGCAAATTCTGCACTAAACAGTGAAAAATCATCATCATTATTTTTATCGGTCATGTTTTTTCCAAAACTAGGTAGTTGAATGTGCGAAGTTTACCTCAAGTGGAGAATAAATTGGATACGATTTTTAGTGATGAAGCGGTTGACGAACTAGTAACCATTCAAGATGTTGTACGTTGGGCGGTGACCGAGTTTAACCGTGCGGGTCTATTTTTTGGCCACGGCACTGATAATGCGTGGGATGAAGCAGTGCAATTGATTTTGCCATCGTTGAATATTGAACTGCAAAGTAATGTCATGATTTTACAATCACGTTTAACTAAACGTGAGCGTCAAATGTTAATTGATTTAGTGGTTATTCGCATTGAACAACGTATTCCTGTTCCTTATCTAACCAACAGTGCGTGGTTTGCTGGGTTAGAGTTTTATGTTGATGAGCGTACATTAGTGCCTCGTTCGCCGATTGCAGAATTAATTGAAGCTAAGTTTGAACCTTGGGTTAAAACACCACCAAAACGTATTCTAGATTTATGTACAGGAAGTGGCTGTATAGCGATTGCTTGTGCTTATGCTTTTCCTGATGCTGAAGTTGATGCGGTTGATTTATCTGAAGAGGCGTTAGAAGTTGCCGATATCAATATTCAAAATCATGGTGTTTCACAACAAGTTTTCCCTATCCAATCTGATTTATTCAGCGGTGTTGAAAATGAAAAATATGACTTAATTGTATCTAACCCGCCTTATGTTGATGCGGAAGATATGGCTAATTTACCAGAAGAATACAAGCATGAGCCTGAATTAGGGTTAGCCTGTGGTAATGATGGATTAGATTTAGTACGTAATATGCTACGTCAAGCAAGCTCAATGTTAAATGAAGAAGGGGTGTTGTTTGTAGAAGTTGGTAACTCTCAAGTTCACTTACAAGCTGCTTACCCAGAAATACCTTTCCAATGGATTGAGTTCTCTATCGGTGGGCATGGTGTATTTGTGTTAACGAAAGCACAGCTAGATACAATTAAAATCTAACGACAGCTAATTAACGCTAGGCAAGTTCTTAGATTTACTCTAAATTTCAATCTATGTGCAATTTGAGTTGTAATCTATGAAGCATTGCAACTTAGAAAAAATTAACTGAAAAGGTCGAATAAAGTACCTTTTGATTTCAAAATTTATAAAGTGGGAAATTTAAAATGGCAGGAAGCAGTATTGGTCAAGTTTTTAAAGTGACAACTTTTGGTGAAAGCCATGGTGCAGCATTAGGTTGTATTATTGATGGTATTCCACCAAATTTAGAAATCACAGAAGCTGATTTACAACACGACTTAGATCGCCGTCGCCCAGGGCAATCTCGTTATACAACGATGCGCCAAGAAGGTGACCAAGTTAAAATTTTATCCGGTGTATTTGAAGGTAAAACGACAGGCTGTAGCATTGGCTTGATCATTGAAAATACAGATCAACGCTCTAAAGATTATTCTGCGATTAAAGATTTGTTTCGTCCAGGACATGCTGATTACACTTATCATCAAAAATATGGACACCGTGATTACCGTGGCGGTGGTCGCTCATCTGCACGTGAAACTGCGATGCGTGTTGCCGCTGGTGCAATTGCTAAAAAATATTTAAAAGAGCAATTTGGTGTTGAGATACGTGCTTACTTGAGCCAATTAGGTGACATTACGCCAGATATCATTGATTGGGATGAAGTAGAAAATAACCCATTTTTCTTCCCAGATGTCAGTAAAATCCCAGCACTTGAAGATTATATGAAAGCCTTAATTAAAGAAGGTAACTCAGTAGGCGCTAAAGTAACGGTTGTTGCTTCAGGCGTACCCGTTGGATTAGGCGAACCAGTATTTGACCGTTTAGATGCTGAATTAGCACATTCTTTAATGAGCATTAATGCAGTTAAAGGCGTTGAGATTGGTGATGGTTTTGCTGTTGCGAATCAAAAAGGCACTGAACATCGTGATGAAATGACACCTGAAGGTTTCTTATCTAACCATGCTGGTGGGGTGTTAGGCGGTATATCAACAGGGCAGGATATCATTGCTTCTATTGCATTAAAGCCAACATCAAGTTTAACCATTCCTGGCCGTACTATTACAACAGATGGTGAAGCAACTGAAATGATCACAAAAGGGCGTCATGATCCATGTGTAGGTATTCGCGCAGTGCCAATTGCTGAAGCACAAATGGCGATCACGTTACTTGACCATGTGTTACGTCACCGAGCACAAAACTTACATGTAACAACAAACACACCACATATTAAATAGCTTTATTTACTGGTTGTTTATGCTTAAGTGAAAATCCGATGCTCAAAAAGCATCGGATTTTTTATGCCTATAATAAAATCTACTGAATATTTCACCACCAAAGAAAATCCAATAAGCGCATATTTGAACAGAATAATCCCAGTTTTTAGGCTTTCTTCTTTTACTTCGTATCTTCGTGGTTAATCGGTTTTTTATTTTAAAACCCAGGCACCACCAAGGCACTGCGCTGCATAGAGATCACGAAGAAAAGAACAAGCAGAAAATATTGAATGGTATTTATTCTCGTATTTTTTAAGGTTCCTTCTTCTCCCTTCGTGCCTTAGTGGTTAAATCGCTTTTGATTTTAGAAACAAAAGCAACCACGAAGGCGCTGTGCTGCACAGAGAACACGAAGAAAAGAACAAGCAGAAAATATTGAATGGTATTTGTTCTCGTATTGTTTAAGATTTCCTTCTTTTCACTTCATGCCTTCGTGGTTAAATAGCTTTTGACTTTAAGACCTAAGCAACCACGAAGCCGCTGAGCTGCACAGAGAGCACGAAGAAAAGAACAAGCAGAAAATATTGAAAGATATTTTTTCTCGTACTTTTTAAGGTTTTCTTCTTTTCACTTCATGCCTTCGTGGTTACATCGTTTTTTATTTTAGAAACAAAGGTAACCACGAAGCCGCTGTGCTGTATAGAGAGCACGAAGAAAAGAATAAACAGAAAATATTGAATGGTATTTGTTCTCGTAATTTTTAAGGTTTTCTTCTTTTCACTTCGTGCCTTCGTGGTTAAATCGCTTTTGATTTTAGAAACAAAGGTAACCACGAAGGGGCTGTGCTGCACAGAGAGTACGAAGAAGAGAACAAGCAGAAAATATTGAAAGGCATTTTTTCTCGTACTTTTTAAGGGTTCCTTCTTTAACCTTCGTGTTGAATTAGCTTTAACTGCTATTTAATCCAAGTACTGCTTAAATTTTACAATTTTACCTTGGTCAGTTATTTCTATTCCTTCTTTTTCCAATAACGATTTTTGCCTGATAAATGCCTCGCCTATTAGCGATATCTTACCTTGCGAATTTACCACTCTGAACCAGGGTAAGCGGGAATCTTTAGGTAGCCTCGCTAGTACCTTGCCAACATGGCGGGAATGAAGAGGAAAGCCGGCTTGTTTCGCTAGTTGCCCATAGGTTATTAACTTACCTTTGCCTAAATAAGACAAAATGGTATAGACGTTTTGTGCAAACTCTTCCATTGCTTAAGTTACTCATATTTTGAAAAATTAGTTTTTGATTGAGCTATATATTTGTAGCTGTGCCTTTTATTAACCGATGCATACTTGCATTTTATTATCATGGGATCACCTGATTTTATCCATAGTTGATGTGATCTCACTGATAAACAATTTTGCACTGTCACTTCTTAATTGAAATAACGACATGAATATCAAATCAGTAATGACGTTTTGAGCTGTACGTGATGAAATAGATGAACTACGAAATTGGCGTTCATCTGCAACGGTATCAATACTATAAGTAACAAGATTTCTCAACGGACTTTTTTTAGTTGAAGTCAATGCTATTACTGTTGCTCCTTTTTCTATTGCGATTTGTGCTGCAAGTAATATCTCTTTTTTATTTCCAGAGTAAGAAACTACAATCTGCACGTCATTGTTTGATAAGGTATTTGCGGTTGCAATTTGTACGTGACTGTCTTGTTCAGACAATGCCGTCATACCGATTTTAAGTAGTTTAAATGAAAGATCTTTTGCTGTTAAAGCTGAACCACCAATTCCGGTAATTTGGATACGGTTTGCCTTATTTATTAACGATATAATGGTTTCAAATTCAACATAATCAATCGCATTAGTTGTTCTTACTAAGGCTAAATGCTTTTCCTGCAGTAATTTTTGTGCCATGGTTTTTAACGAGTCATCGTTGTGAATTTTGTTATGTATAGGTAAATCAGAATTTATGATTTGTTGCTTTCTACCTAATTCTTCAATGAGTGCTAGCTTAAATGCAGTAAACCCCTTAAAACCAAACCTCTGTGTGATTTTAATAATACTAGATTGTGAAATGCCCACTTTGTTTGCTAATTCTTGACTTGAGTAAGTTCCAATCAAAGCAGGAAACTCTAATATAAAATCTAAAAGTTTAATACCATTAGCTGATAGCTTACTTCTTTTGTTTTGTATTCTTTCTAAAATGCTCATAAAACTCATCTTTTTTTGAATTATTTATTCAAAATTATTTTGGTTATTCATAATTGGCTAACTTAACTTATGTTATTGAAAATGTTAATAATTTAAATTTTTGTTAGAGATGCCACTTTATCGTTACTTTTGATTATTCCATTTTTTCAATAATTTAGAATAGTTTCTCCTGTGATATTTGTCATTATTTTGAATTTTTTATTCTTTATTATGACATTTATCAAAATTGAATATATGTTTTTAGGAGTCAGTAATAATGAAAATTGATCTAACAAAATTTGTTACAGAAAGCCGTAATCAAAATAGTGAAAAAATTGATATGTTATCAACACTTGATATGTTGGCGATAATAAACCAAGAAGATCAAAAAATAGCGTTAGCTGTTGAGGCCATTCTTCCTAAAATTGCGCAGGTAGTGGATGCGATTACGACTGCTTTTCAATGTGGAGGGCATTTAATTTACTGCGGAGCAGGTACATCTGGTCGCTTAGGTATTTTAGATGCTAGTGAGTGTCCACCTACGTTTGGTTCTAATCCTGAACAGGTAATCGGATTAATTGCCGGTGGACATAAAGCTATTTTGCAAGCAGTTGAAAATGCGGAAGATAACCGTGAACTGGGCAAGTCAGATTTACAAGATATTGGTTTTAATGAGAAAGATGTTTTAGTTGGTATTGCTGCAAGTGGACGAACACCTTATGTATTGAGTGCGATGGAATATGCCAACTCGCTAGGAGCTACTGTTGTATCATTAAGTTGTAATCCAAATAGTCCAATGACTGATATTGCTGGTATTAATCTAACTCCTGTAGTTGGCCCTGAAGTTATAACCGGATCATCTCGTATGAAGGCGGGAACGGCTCAAAAGTTAATTTTAAACATGTTAACAACTGGTGCAATGATCCGTACAGGCAAAGTCTTTGGCAACTTAATGGTTGATGTTGAAGCAACTAATGCAAAATTGATGCAACGACAAAAAAACATTGTCATTGAAGCGACAGGGAGTTCTGAAAGTGAAGCAATAGCTGCTTTATCTCAATGTAATAACCATTGTAAAACTGCTATTTTGATGCTGTTGTTGGGAATCGATGCTGCCAATGCAACAGAAAGGTTGTCCTTACATAACGGGTTTATTCGTAATGCACTGATAAATAAATAAGCTAGGTTGGCGTTAGTTGACATAAATAGTCACTATATTGAGAAGGAAAATGGAATGGCAAAGATAACAACTGCAATGATACAAGAAATTTTAACTGCAATTGGAGGTAAAAATAATATCGTCAAATGTGGCAATTGTATGACACGTCTACGCTTAACCTTAAGTGATGATAGCATTGTTGATCAAGATACTATCAAGCGTATTAGTGGTGTAATGGGTTTAGTTGAAAGCGATAATCAGTTCCAAATTGTATTGGGGCCTGGCAAAGCGCAAACAGCAGCCGAAATGATGAGTGATTTGATTGAAAATGGGGAAGAGGATTTCATTGCATCTTCTAATAAGAATAAAGATTTAAAAACAGTTGCTTCTGAACATAAACAGAAGATTAAAAAGAAACAGAAAAATGCAACTCAGCGATTTTTAAGTAAATTTGCTACTATTTTCACTCCATTAATACCTGGTTTCATTGCTGCGGGTCTTTTATTAGGCTTTGCTACGTTATTGGAGCAGTTATATATTATAGGTAATGATGTACCAAACAAATACTTGGTTGATATCATTCTATATATGAAAGTGTTTAGTAAGGGCTTATTTAGCTTTTTAAGTATCTTAATTGGTTATAATGCTCAGCAAGCATTTGGCGGGTCTGGTGTTAATGGGGCTATTTTGGCATCTTTGTTTGTTTTGGGTTACAACCCTGAAGCAACTTCTGGTATCTATTCTGGAATGACAGATTTCTTTGGCTATGGCATTGACCCCAGAGGTAACATTATCGGTGTTTTAATTGCAGCGATTGTGGGTGCTGGAGTTGAGCGTAAGGTTCGTCAATATATGCCAGACAACCTTGATATGATTTTAACATCTGTATTCACTTTATTGATTATGGGGGCCGTTACATTTGTTGTTATTATGCCGTTAGGCGGTGTTTTGTTCCAAGGCATGTCTTGGTTATTTATTAACTTGAATGGGAACCCATTTGGGACTGCAATTTTAGCTGGATTATTCTTAATTTCTGTTATGTTTGGTATTCATCAAGGTTTTGTACCTGTGTATTTTGCATTAATGGATGCCCAAGGGTTTAATACATTGTTTCCGATATTAGCAATGGCCGGTGCTGGTCAAGTGGGGGCCGCGCTCGCGCTTTATGCTAAAGCTGACAAAGCCGCATTATTGCGTACTCAAGTGAAGGGGGCAATCATCCCTGGTTTCTTAGGGATAGGCGAGCCATTAATCTACGGTGTTACTTTACCAAGAGTTAAACCTTTTATTACGGCATGTGTTGGTGGAGCAGTAGGTGGTTTTTTTATCGGGTTAGTGTCATACCTGGGCTTGCCTGTAGGCTTAAATACTGTATTTGGTCCTTCGGGGATCGTTGCTTTACCATTAATGACTTCAGATGATGGCATTTTTGCAGGGATGATTGTATTTGCTGCAGGTTTAGTTATTTCTTATGCGGCTGGTTTTACTGCTACTTGGTTTTTTGGTACGAAAAATGTCGATTTAAGTTAGTCCTATTTAATTTTAAACCTGGATAGGAAATATATTAAATGTACATTTAAACATTACATTTAAGGGGGAGGTGACTTTTAGCTGCTGTCTCACTCCTCCGTGGAAATACAAGTTAATTGTAATTAAATCCATATGTATTGGTAATTTTAGTCTGAACATTTTAGACAATTTGTAAGGATAATATTAAAAGGGGATACATTCCTAAAGCAGTTATAGAATAGTAGTACAAACTTTGTATTAACTTATTATTAAGGAAAGAACTTTTCTTTGCTTGAATTCAAGTAATAAGTGCAATAATTTTGATTTACTATTAACCATCTTTTTATAATGAATTTTCTTGTTTTTGAAGGTAAGTAAATTCATTGCCCTTTGAAGGGTTGTTAGGAATGAGAAAAGAAAGACCTAAAGAACAAAGTGCAAAACCTGCACCACAGTAAAATACCCACGAGGGATTGACTATCCACACTAAACCTAATAATACCGGGATCACTACTGCTGCAATATGATTAATAGAAAAACTAATGCCGGCAGTCGCGGCGATATCTTCAGGATTCGCTATTTTTTGGAAGTACGTTTTAATCGCAATTGCTAAAGCAAAAAACAAATGGTCGATGACATATAACGAAGCCGCAAGAGTACTGTTTTCTACTAAGCCGTAACAAATAAATAAGATAACCAATCCGATATATTCAAATAACAAAACTGAGCGTTCTCCAAAGTGACCGATTAATCTGCCAATTTTTGCCGCAAAGAGCCAATTGAACACATAGTTTATTAAGAATAACGCGCTGATTTCAGCGACGCTGTAATGGAATTTTTCTACCATTAAGAAACCGGCAAACACGACAAAAATCTGTCGACGTGCACCACTGAAAAAAGTCAGTGCGTAATATAACCAATAGCGTTTTTTTATAATAAATTTTTTGCTTTGTTCAGTAAGTGGCGGAAATTGTTTAAAAGCTGAGGCTAAAATGAGAGTTAATACTAAGCCTAACCCACCAAATAATAAATAAGTCACTTCATAACTAACGTTAAAGTAGTCCATCAAAATCCAAACACTGGCATAAGCAAGCAATGAGGCGATGGCTTTAACAGAAAGTATTCGGCCCATGAAATGGGCAGCTTCAGATTTATTGATCCATTGCAGGGTGAGTGATTGATTAACTGTTTCGAAATAATGAAACCCGATCGACATTAACATAGTCGTCAAATATAACCCCATCACTTGTGGAAAGTAGCCTGTGATGGCAACCCCTACCGACGTTATACCTAAAGAGAGGATAGCTAAGCGTTGTTCTTTAATAAATAATAGAACGTAAATAACAGTAAAAGCTAAAAAGCCGGGGATTTCACGTAAACTTTGTAAAATTCCTATTTCAACACCTGTAAAGGCTGCTTTTTCAACCACAAAGTTATTCAATAGCACCATCCATACGGAAAATACTAATGGCATGATAAAGGCCATCACAAGTAATAAACTTTCAGGTTTTTGTAAAAAAGGATGCGTTTTCATTGGATAGCCGTGGTTTAGGATAAAAAAACATTTTACGCTTTTTGCTGTCTAAAGCGAATATTGTCTTTATCGAAACTGTCATTTAGTTAATGACAATAAAATCTAGCCGTTAAGCATATTATGGTGATATCTTTACTTTATCAAACAGCGTTAAGTTAGTTTTTTATGAATTTATATGCATTATTCGTAAATATAAATTCATGAGGTAAGCGCTTTATAACGTTTGAGTCTACCTTTGTTAGTAGTTATCTTTATCATTGTCTTTAGACGTCATCTCCCATCTCGCTTTATTCCTAGTGGATCATAGGCTTTAACAGGGTGATAACAAGGGTTCTGATGCAGTTAACATTGCTTTAACACGGGAGTGCGGCTGAAGTGAATAAGAAAATTGGATTTTATGCCGCTTAAAAGATAGAATACAGACAAAATTACACCTTTAACAGTAGGGTGATTTCAAGAAATAATGTATAAGTCCTGTGCTTATACTGCTTTTATGCGCGTTATTTCTTGGTCAAGGGAGTTTTTGTTAAGTGCACTTTTCATAAGAAAGTAGTTTCCTTTACAAAAAAAGTAAAAAAATTAATTGCTTGTTTTTGGTAACTCAATTACAAGTCGTGTGTAGCACTTCGAAAACATTAGATCTTACAGTTAAGTAACATTACTGTTTTATCTTGAAGGACATGTTTATGACTAATATAGAGCAAAACGCTCAAGGCCTTTATGTGCCTGAACTGGAACATGATGCTTGTGGTATCGGTTTCGTCGCACATCTAAAAAACAGCAAGTCTCACAAGATTGTGACACAAGCTCTAGATATGCTAGCGCGTATGGAACACCGTGGTGGTCAAGGTTGCGATCCATGTAGTGGTGATGGCGCGGGTATTCTTTTACAAAAACCACATGAGTTTTTAGTAACAGAAGCATTAAAAGAAGGCATTACCCTTCCTAAATTTGATCAATACGGTGTAGGAACCATTCTATTCCCTAAAGATGAAAATCATCGTGATCATTGTCGCGAAATTTTAGCAAGAACTGCTGAACGTCTTTCTCTTGAAGTGATTGGTTACCGTGTATTACCTACCGACAACTCAATGATAGGTGCTGATCCATTAAGCAGCGAGCCACAATTCGAACATATGTTTGTGACTGGCGGTCCTGATATGGAGCCTGCTGTATTAGAACGTAAATTATTTATTCTACGTAATTATGCAACACGTATTTGTTTAGAGTCAGTTCAAGGTATCGAAGATAACTTTTACATTAATACTTTCTCTTACAAAACGATTGTATATAAAGGTCAATTAACCACTGAACAAGTGCCACAATACTTCTTAGATTTACAAAATCCAAGTATGGTGACTGCACTTGCACTGGTTCATTCTCGTTTCTCAACAAACACATTCCCACGTTGGCGTTTAGCGCAACCGTTCCGTTACATTGCTCACAATGGCGAGATTAATACTGTTCGCGGTAATATCAACTGGATGAAAGCGCGTGAAGCTTTGCTTGAAGCTGAGTTTTTCACTCGTTCAGAATTAGACATGTTAATGCCAATCTGTACTGATGGTATGTCTGATTCAGCAAGCTTTGATATGGCATTAGAATTATTAGTGCTGTCTGGACGTAGTCTGCCTCATGCATTGATGATGATGATCCCAGAAGCTTGGCAAGAAAATAAAAACATGGATCCAAAGCGTCGTGCTTTCTACCAATATCATGCAAACTTAATGGAACCGTGGGATGGCCCAGCTTCTGTTTGTTTCACTGATGGCGTTCAAGTAGGTGCAACACTTGACCGTAATGGTTTACGTCCATCTCGTTACACTGTGACTAAAGATGACTTCCTAGTAATGGCATCTGAATCAGGTGTTGTTGAAATCGATCCTAAGAACATTAAGTTACGTGGACGTTTACAACCGGGACGTATCTTTGTTGCTGACCTTGAGCAAGGCCGCATTATTTCTGATGATGAAGTAAAAGACGGAATTGCCGCTAGAAAACCTTACGAAACTTGGTTAGCAAACAACCTTGTTAAATTAGAAGATCAACCTGCTGCGCTTGAACGTAATATCCAACCAGATGCTGGTAAGTTATTAAAACGTTTACAAGCTTTCGGTGTGACTTCTGAAGAAGTAAATGAAATTATCTTACCGATGTTCCGTGACGGTAAAGAGCCGTTAGGTGCAATGGGTGTGGATTGGCCGTTGGCGGTTCTTTCTCATCAATCTCAACATTTATCGCATTACTTTAAACAGTTGTTTGCGCAAGTAACTAACCCACCAATCGATCCGATTCGTGAGCGTATGGTTATGTCGCTAAATACTTATTTAGGTAAAGACAAAAACTTATTGGCAGAAACGCCAGAGCATTGTCATAAAGTTGAACTTGAGTCGCCTGTATTAAGTAATGCTGAATTACAAAAAATTAATGCATTAGATGACAAACATCTACAAGCTAAAACATTAGAAACATTCTTTGCTGCATCTGGTGAACCAGGTAAGTTGAAGAAAGCATTAGCACGTATTTGTCGTTATGCAGAAGATGCGATTCACGATGGTTACTCAATCATCATTCTTTCTGACCGTAATGCAACGTCTGACCATGCGCCAATTCCTGCTATGTTAGTAACAGGTGCAGTGCATCACTACTTAATCAAACGTGGCTTGCGTGCTATGTGTGACATCGTAGTGGAAACAGGTGACGTACGTGAAACACATCATTTTGCAACAGTAATTGGTTACGGTGCTTCTGCCGTTAATGCTTACTTAATTGAAGAAATGATTGTTGATCTACAAAATAAGAAACGTTTACCAGCTGATAAATCTGTTGATGAGATCTTTAAATCTTACAAATATGCGATTGATGCAGGTCTGTTGAAGATTTTCTCAAAAATGGGTATCTCAACGATTCAGTCATATCAAGGTGCACAAATTTTTGAAGCACTAGGTATTAGTAAATCTGTGGTTGATGATTACTTTAAAGGCACTGTGACGCGTATTCAAGGTCTATCGATTGATGACATTGCACACGAAATTTTAGTACGTCATCGTTTTGCTTATCCATTACGTGCGGTACCTGCGCAACGTTTAGATGTGGGTGGTGTATACCAGTGGAAGCAACGTGGCGAGAAACACCTATTTAATCCAACAACAATTTCATTATTGCAAGAGTCTACGCGTAACAAAAATTACGAGCAGTTCAAACAATACGCTGAAGCCGTTGATAAACAGGGGGATGATGCCGCGACTTTACGTAGCCAATTTGTATTTGTACCTAAAGCAACAGGTCCAATCTCAATTGACGAAGTAGAGCCAGCTGAATCAATTCTAAAACGTTTTGCTACAGGTGCAATGAGCTTTGGCTCTATCTCACATGAAGCTCACTCAACACTTGCGATTGCAATGAACCGAATTGGCGCGAAGTCAAACTCTGGTGAAGGTGGTGAAGATCCAATCCGTTTCAAACCAAAAGAAAATGGTGATTGGGAACGTTCTGCAATCAAACAGGTTGCATCGGGTCGTTTTGGTGTAACTTCTTATTACCTAACTAACGCAGCTGAAATCCAAATTAAAATGGCTCAGGGCGCAAAACCAGGTGAGGGTGGTCAATTACCTGGCCACAAAGTTGATGACTGGATTGGTCGTACACGTCACTCTACACCAGGCGTTGGCTTGATTTCGCCACCACCGCATCACGATATTTACTCAATCGAAGATTTAGCACAGCTTATCTACGATTTGAAAAATGCGAACCGTGAAGGCCGTGTTAACGTTAAATTAGTATCAGAAGCAGGTGTCGGTACGATTGCATCGGGTGTTGCTAAAGCGAAAGCTGATGTTATTTTGATCGCTGGTTTTGACGGTGGTACAGGTGCATCTCCATTATCATCTATTCGTCATGCTGGTTTACCGTGGGAATTAGGTCTATCTGAAGCACATCAAACGCTAATGAAGAACGGTTTACGTAACCGTGTTGTGTTACAAGCTGATGGTCAGATGAAAACACCGCGTGACTTAACTATTGCTGCGTTACTAGGTTCTGAAGAATGGGGCGTTGCAACAGCTGCTTTAGTAGTTGAAGGTTGTATTATGATGCGTAAGTGTCATTTAAATACTTGTCCTGTTGGTATCGCAACACAAAACAAAACATTACGTGAGCGTTTTGACGGTCGTGTAGATGATGTTGTTACTTTCTTTGGTTACATGGTTCAAGGCATGCGTGAAAACATGGCGATGTTAGGTTATAAATCAATCACTGAAATGGTTGGCCAAACACAGAACTTGAAAGTACGCGAAGATGTGACGCACTGGAAATATAAAAACTTAGATTTAAGCACTATTCTATTCAAGCAACAGGGTAAAAAAGAAGATGGGATGTTTAACCAAACAACTCAAAATCATAACCTTGAAGCAGTATTAGATAGAAAATTAATTGAGTTAGCAGCACCAGCGTTAGAGAAAGGCGAAGCAGTATCGGGTGAATTCCCTATCACTAATATCGACCGTTCTTGTGGCACCATGCTTTCTAATGAAATTTCAAAAGTCTATGACGACAAAGGTTTACCAAAACCGATGCAAGTTAAATTCAAAGGCTCTGCGGGACAATCATTTGGTTGTTTCCTTGCTAAGGGTGTTGAGTTTACTGTTGAAGGCGACGCAAATGATTACTGGGGTAAAGGTTTATCTGGTGGTCAAATCGTGGTTTATCCATACCGCTCATCAACATTAGTTGCTAAAGATAATATTATCGTCGGTAACGTATGTTTTTATGGGGCAACATCTGGTCAATCATACATTAATGGTATGGCTGGTGAGCGTTTCTGTGTACGTAACTCGGGTGCAGAAGTGGTTGTTGAAGGTGTCGGTGATCACGGTTGTGAATACATGACTGGCGGTATAATGATCAACTTAGGGTCTACGGGTCGTAACTTTGCGGCGGGTATGAGTGGCGGTGTTGCTTATATTTGGGACCAAGATGATAAGTTTGCTGCTAATTGTAATATGGAACTGGTTGACCTCGATCCTCTTGATCAAGCAGATAAAGACCTGTTAATTGCCAAAGTCACTAAACATTTAGAGCTTACGGAGTCTAATATGGCGGCTAAGTTCTTAGCAGATGTTGAAGCAAGCTTAGCAAAAGTTGTTAAAGTGATGCCTCGTGATTATAAAGCGGCATTAGCAGCTCGAGTGAAAGGAGAAGCAGCATAATGGGTAAGCCTACTGGATTTTTAGAATTAGGTCGTGAACTTCCACCGAAATTATCGGTTGAAGAGCGTCTAAAAGATAATAAAGAGTTTGTACAAAACGACGTGTTTGGTAAAAAGATTAATGACCAAGCCTCTCGTTGTATGGACTGTGGCGTACCGTTTTGTCATAACGGTTGTCCAATTGGTAACATCATTCCGGAATTCAACGATGCGGTTTACCGCGAAAGTTGGTTAGAAGCTTGGGATATTCTAAGCTCAACGAATAACTTTCCTGAATTTACTGGACGTGTTTGTCCTGCTCCATGTGAAACATCATGTGTTTTGGGTATTAACCAAGATCCAATTACAATTTGTAATATTGAAAAAACAATTGTAGAAAAAGCATACGAGAATGGTTATGTTCAACCAAAAATACCAAGATCTCGTAGCGGTAAAACCATTGCTATCATCGGGTCGGGTCCTGCAGGTCTTGCAGCGGCAGAGCAATTAAACTCAGCAGGTCATACTGTGACGGTTTATGAGCGCGATGAAAAAATAGGTGGTTTGTTACGCTTTGGTATTCCTGACTTTAAACTAGGTATGGACATTATCGATCGTAAGATCGCAGTAATGGAAGCAGCTGGTATTAAAATGGTTGTGAATGCACATATTGGCGTTGATTTTGATGCAAAAGATTTGCGCAAGCAATTTGACGTTGTGTTATTAACAGGTGGTTCTACGGTTCCTCGTGACCTACCAATCCCTGGTCGTGACTTAAAAGGTGTTCATTTTGCAATGGAATTCCTAGGTCAAAATAACCGCCGTGCAAACGGTATGGATCTTAAGACTGAAGAAATTCATGCTGCAGATGACCATGTTGTAGTTATCGGTGGTGGTGATACAGGTTCTGATTGTGTAGGTACTTCTAACCGTCATAAAGCTGCGTCTGTTACGCAAGTGGAGATCATGCCGATTCCACCTGAGAAACGTACCGTTAACATGCCTTGGCCTTCGTACCCAATGATCTTAAAAACAACTACTTCACATGAAGAAGGTGTGGATCGTCATTGGTCAATCCTAACCAAAGAATTCATCGGTGATGAAAATGGTAACGTTAAAGAGTTAGTGGTTGCAGATATCGAATGGGAAGAAGCGGCACCGGGCCAACGTCCTAACTTTAAAGAAATTGAAGGTTCTGTACGTTCAATTCCTTGTACTAAAGCATTCTTGGCAATGGGTTTCTTACACCCAGAACCAACAGGTGTATTAGCACAGTTAGAAATTGGCTTAGATGAGCGCGGTAACGTTAAAACTAACGATTACCAAACTACGCAAGCCGGTGTATTTGCTGCAGGCGATATGCGTACAGGTCAGTCCCTGATCGTACGTTGTATTAATGAAGGGCGTGAAGCTTCACGTGCTATCGATACATACTTGATGGGTAACTCTAACCTTGAATGTATCAATGATTCATTAATGATGGCTAATTAAAACAGACCATTATTGGTTGTTTGTTAGGCAATATACTAACAACATTACTTAACATGCAGTTTTAGTGTTAATAAACCCCCTCTCTTTTTAGAGCAGGGGGTTTTTTTGTTTTAAAAGTAGGTTAAAATCCCGTTCCCTTAAATTCGGTATTTTGTACCGGTCATATTAAAAACATTTGAAAGTCTGCTGTATCGTACAGTTTATTTTCAAATGTAGAACAAAGGAAAGATTAATGTCTTTAATCGATTTTTCAGCTTCTACGCTGTCGATTTTACCTGCAGTGGTTGCACTGGGGTTAGCTATTCTTACTCGTCGAGTTTTGTTGTCGTTAGGTTTAGGTATTATATTAGGTGCTTTATTACTGGTTGATTTTTCAGTGGTAGCAGCAGGAAGCTACATCTTTAACACAGTCAAAGGTGTGGTAGTTGAAGATGGCGGCTTAAATACTTGGAATATGAGTATTGTCGCTTTCCTATTATTACTGGGCATGATGACGGCGGTATTAACGCTTTCTGGTGGCACGCGTGCTTTTGCGGATTGGGCGCTAGATCATATTAAAGATAAACGTGGCGCTTCGTTATTAGCAGCTTTTTTAGGTGTGTTTATCTTTATTGATGATTACTTTAATAGCTTGGCCGTGGGCTCTATCTCTCGTCCTGTTACTGACCGCTTTAATGTATCGCGCGAGAAATTAGCTTACATACTTGATTCAACAGCTGCACCAATGTGTATTCTGATGCCGGTTTCAAGCTGGGGCGCCTATATCATGACCATTATCAGCGGTATTTTGGTCAGTCATGGTATGACAGAGTATTCGCCGTTAGGAGCCTATGTTGCGTTAATTCCAATGAACTTTTATGCGATATTCACTTTATTAATGGTGTTTGCAGTGATTATTTTCAAGCTCGATATTGGGCCAATGAAAAAGCATGAAGCAATGGCAGAAAAAGAGATCACCAAGGGTGAGCAAGACTATATCGATTTACAAGATGAAATGGGTATTGAAGAGCATGAACAAGGTAAGGTTGGCGATTTAATTTATCCAATCATCGGCTTAATTATTGGTACGTTATTTTTTATGCTTTATACCGGTAATGCTGCATTAGCCGAAGCGGGTCAAGCTTTCTCTGTATTAGGTGCCTTTGAGAATACCGATGTAGGTGCTTCTTTAGTTTACGGTGGTTCAATCGGCTTAGCGCTTTCTTTATTGACAGTAGCAAGACAAAAGCAAACCTTTGCAAATATTAGATTTGCCTTGTGGGTTGGTGCAAAATCAATGTTTGGTGCCATTATTATTCTATTTTTTGCTTGGTCTATTGGTACTGTGATTGGCGATATGAATACCGGCACTTATCTATCAAGTTTAGTACAAGGTAATATTGGATTACATTGGTTACCGGTTATTCTATTTGTACTTTCCGGCGCAATGGCGTTCTCAACAGGGACTTCTTGGGGCACCTTTGGCATTATGTTACCGATTGCCGGTGATATGGCTGGCGCAACGGATTTAACCATGATGTTACCGATGTTAAGTGCGGTATTAGCGGGTTCTGTATTTGGCGACCACTGTTCTCCGATTTCAGATACCACTATTTTATCGTCAACGGGGGCACGTTGTGAACATATTGACCACGTTGCAACACAATTACCCTATGCGCTTGCAATGGCATTCGTGTCTATTGTTGGTTTTGTGGTGATTGGCTTTACTGGTTCAACGATAGGGGCTTTAGTTGCCTCAGCCGCTGCCTTTGTGACCGTGATTGTGGTGATGAAAACATATTTAATTCGTTCTTCAATTTCTTCGCCCATTCTTCAGTGATAAAAACTAAACCTTGAATAAAACTAAAAAGCAGGCTTGCCTGCTTTTTTTGTGCCTATAGAATGACACTCAATGCTATCGCTGCAATACCTTAACTTCAATATTTTAACTTCAATACCTTAACCTAATAAGAGCCTTTAATGCCTCACCTTATTCAACTTCAAGGTTAACCGACTTTGCATCATTACAGTTCATTGAGGGGCTATTTAGTTTACCCAATAATAAACAAGCCTTCGTGACTATCCTTTTTCGAGTAGCCTTGCTAGGATCACTTTTTTGTTTCTGCTAGGTAATTGTTTTGACCATTTCTGCTACTGCTTTAAAAGACCATTTAAATGACGTGTTATACAAAGATCAATTCCGTTTAAAACGTAGGATTGATGATCTTGCTAACTTAAAATCGCCTGAAAAAGTAGAACAAAGTCTGACTAAAATCGCCATTGATATACAAGTATCAATGGATAAACGTAAGCAACGTTTAGATAACCTGCCAGAAGTGACTTATCCTGACCTGCCCGTTAGCCAGAAAAAAGATGAAATAGCGAAAGCCATTGCAGAAAACCAAGTAGTGATTATTGCCGGTGAAACAGGCTCTGGTAAAACCACACAGATCCCTAAAATATGTTTAGAACTAGGGCGTGGAGTATCGGGCCTAATTGGTCACACTCAACCGAGACGTTTAGCCGCTAGAACTGTGGCAAATCGTATTGCTGAAGAGTTAGATTCTGAGCTTGGCGAAACAGTAGGTTATCGTGTTCGTTTTACTGACAAAGTCAGTGAGCTGTCTTATATCAAACTAATGACCGACGGTATTTTATTAGCTGAAATACAAAATGATCGCTTCTTAAGTCAATATGACACCATCATTATCGATGAAGCCCACGAACGTAGTTTAAACATCGACTTCTTAATGGGCTATTTAAAACGTCTATTACCAAAACGCCCAGATTTAAAAGTTATTATCACTTCAGCAACCATCGACCCAGAGCGTTTTGCACAACACTTTTCAGATAAACGTGGTAAAGCCGCGCCAATTATTGAAGTCTCCGGCCGTACTTTTCCCGTTGAAACCTTGTATCGTCCTTTAGAAGAAACCGCCGCAGGCGACCAAATTGAAGGTATCTTTCAAGCAGTTGATGAATTACAACGTCTAGGTCGTGGTGACATTCTTATCTTTATGAATGGCGAACGTGAAATTCGTGATACCGCAGAAGCATTAACTAAACGTAAATTACGCGATACAGAAGTGCTGCCGCTATTTGCTCGGTTAAGTATTGCAGAGCAGAATAAAATTTTCCAAGGGCATCGTGGTCAACGTATTGTATTAGCGACTAATGTGGCAGAAACCTCTTTAACCATTCCGGGTATTAAATACGTTATTGATACCGGTACCGTGCGTATCAGCCGTTACAGCTACCGTACTAAAGTTCAACGTTTACCGATTGAAGCTATCTCACAGGCCAGCGCGAATCAACGTATGGGACGTTGTGGCCGTGTCAGTGAAGGTGTGTGTATTCGGTTATTCAGTGAAGAAGACTTTAAAGGTCGCCCAGAGTTTACTGACCCTGAAATACTGCGTACTAATTTATCTTCGGTAATTTTGCAGATGTTATCGCTAGGGTTAGGAGAATTAAATAAATTCCCCTTTGTAGAGCCACCAGAAGATAGAAATATTAAAGATGGTTTGAGCTTATTAGAAGAACTAGGCGCAGTTAATTTAAAAGCCAAAGACCCACGTAAAAAACTTACACTGTTAGGGCGTCAACTCGCTAAATTACCAGTAGATCCGCGTTTAGCGCGTATGATTTTAGCGGCTAAAGAATTTAACTGTGTGCATGAAGTGATGGTGATCAGTGCGGCTTTGAGCATTCAAGACCCACGCGAACGCCCGATGGATAAACAGCAAGCATCCGATGAAAAACATCGTCGTTTCCAGGACAAAGATTCTGATTTTATTACCTATGTAAACCTGTGGAATTATATCAACGAACAGCGTGAAGAACTTTCTAGCAGTCATTTCCGTAAAATGTGTCAGAAAGATTTCCTCGCGTATATGCGTGTTCGTGAATGGCAGGATATTTACACACAAATCAAGCAGGTAACCGACGAGTTAGACATTAAAGTGAGCAGTACACCCTCTAACTTTGATGATATTCACCAAGCATTGCTAGCTGGGCTACTATCGCATATCGGTTTAAAAGATAAAGATGCAGAATACTTAGGTGCACGTAACAGTAAGTTTTACATGTTCCCTGGCTCTGGTTTATTCAAAAAACAACCAAAGTGGGGCATGTTTGCCGAATTAGTTGAAACCTCAAAACTATTTGCGCGTGTTGCTGCACGTATTAAACCGGAATGGGTTGAACTGCAAGCACAGCATTTAATTAAACGCAGTTATGCCGAGCCTCATTGGCAGAAAAAATCCGGCGTAGTGGGGGCGTTCGAAACACAAATGCTGTATGGCATTCCTATCGTTAGCAAGCGCAAAGTTATTTACACCCATATCGACCCCGTATTATGTCGTGAATTATTTATTCGTCATGCCTTGGTTGAAGGGGAGTTTGAAACGCGCCATCAATTCTTCAAAGATAACCAAGCGTTATTAAACGATATTGAGGAACTAGAGCATAAATCACGTCGTCGCGATATTTTGGTGGACGATGAAACCCTGTTTTTATTCTACGATGAAATCGTGCCGCAAAACGTATGCAGTGCCAAACAGTTTGATAGTTGGTGGAATAAAGAGAAACAGCAGCAGCCACAATTATTAAATTATCAACGTGACCAAGTGATGGCGCATGATGCCGACAAAGTCACCGCGAATGCTTACCCAGACCATTGGCAACAAGGTGATTTCCGCTTACAACTTGAATATGCCTTTGAGCCAGGTACTGCGCAAGATGGTGTGACGGTAAATATTCCGCTAGCGCTATTAAACCAAATATCAGACCAAGGGTTCGATTGGCAAATTCCGGCCTTACGTGAAGAGCTTTTAGTGGCGCTAATCAAAACTTTGCCTAAACCTATTCGTCGTAACTTTGTGCCTGCACCTAACTACGCAGAAGCGGCCATGGCAAATTTAGTGCCTTTACAGGGGCCGTTATTAGAAGCTTTTGAAAAGCAATTGCTGCGCATGACTGGTGTGCGAATTCCTGAAGATTCATGGGATCTATCGGCATTACCGACGCATCTGCGTATCAAGTTTAAAGTGATTGACGATAAGCAAAAAAGTGTTGCTGTCGGTACCGATTTAAAATTATTGCAGCACGACTTAAAAGGTAAAGTAAAACAAACATTATCTAAGGTTTCAAAACAAGGAATTGAAAAATCAGACTTAATTGAATGGGATTTTGGTAAATTACCTACCTCATTCAAAAAAGATCACGGTGGTTATGAAGTAAAAGCTTATCCTGCATTAGTGGATAAAAACAAAAGTGTGGCAATCGAGTTATTTGATAGTGAAGCGAAAGCACAACGTTATAACCAAGCAGGTGTGCGTCGATTAATTCTATTAAACGTACCATCACCGATTAAATATTTACAACAAAGTTTACCGAATAAAGCCAAATTAGGGCTGTATTTTAATCCTTTTGGGCAAGTTAAAGACTTAATTGATGACTGTATTAGTTGTGCCGTTGATGCGATTTTAGATGGCGAAATTCATCCACAAGAAGCGCCTGAATTTGAACTACAGAAAGAAAAAGTACGCGCGGAATTAGCTGACAAAACCTTACAAATCACACAACAAGTAGAACAAGTCTTAACCCTTGCACATGCCGTCAATAAGCAGTTAAAAGGTAAAGCGGATTTAAGTATGTTAGTGGCTAAAGGGGATATTAAATCGCAGTTAGAGCGCTTAATTTTCCCAGGGTTTGTTTGCCAAGTGGGTGAGGGAAAACTTAACGACATTAAACGTTATTTATTAGCGTTACAAAAGCGTTTAGAGAAGTTACCGGTGAATCCAAACCAAGACCGATTAAATACCATTGAGTTACATGATCTTGAAGAGCGCTATCGTGCGTTATGTAAGCAGTTATTGAGTAATGAAAATGAGCATGAAGGTTTAGCTGAAGTATATTGGATGATGGAAGAGTTAAGGGTGTCGTTGTTTGCACAGCAGTTGGGGACACCGTACCCAGTATCAGCGAAACGTGTGAGATTGAAGTTGACTGAGTTAAAAGGTTAACGCTAAAAGGGTAGCTATTGCCCTTTTATTTTTAGGGCTCGTCTATGCTCATTCAGTTTTCTTTTAACTGTTAAATATTGTATTTACAGTGAGTTTAGCTCGTCTGCGCTCGTCCAGTCAGTTTGATGTTTATTTACTTGGTCTTTCGCCCTTTCGGCGACTTTACTTTTTCTTAGTCAGAAGAAAAAGTAAGCAAAAAGACTGACACCGAATCGCTTTCTAATCCAATCCATCAATACCTTTCCTAACGCACCAGTTCATACGGCACGTCCGTGTGCCGAATGAACTTACAGCAAACGTCCTGTTTGCTGTTGCTGAAAGGAATTGTTCGTTTGGGAAAGCTCAACGGTGGGGATGGATGTAGCCACGTTGAACATGGTTTTATGTTGTGGGTATTCACTTGTGATTTCTGCACTTTAGCCGAAGCGTAAAAGTTAAGTTTTTGGGGCGCAGGATTCATCCTGCTTTCTCTTATCTTTAATATGAGTTAGTTAGTGCTCGTCTGCGCTCGTCCAGTTAGTTTGATTTTTATTAATAGTGTTTTCGCCCTGTCGGCGACCCACTTTCTTTTACCAGAAAAGAAAGTGGGCAAAGAAACTGGCCACCGAATCGCTTTCTAATCCAATCCATCAATACCTTTCCTAACGCACCAGTTCATACGGCACGTCCGTGTGCCGAATGAACTTACAGCAAACGTCCTGTTTGCTGTTGCTGAAAGGTATTGTTCGTTTGGGAAAGCTCAACGGTGGGGATGTTGTAGCCGCTTTGTTCGAAGTTTTATCGTAACTAATTGATATTGCTAATATCAGTTTATGGCTGTCCGAGATCTTTTTAGCAAGGTAGGAAAGAAAAGACTCAACTTCGGTATTATGGCAACTAAATGGGTGCTGCTTATTAATAAAATAGATGTAGGATTTTATCCAATGAATATAAGATTTAATGGTTTTTTCTGCATAAAACTTTAAACGCATATTTTCGGCAACGGCACTTAAAAATGGAGATTTCATTTTCTCATCGTAACAAAGTGGTGTTTTTATATACAGTGTAGTTATTATTCCGTATTTCCGTCGAAAATACGGAATTATTCTGTTTATTTACATGATGAGTATTTGATGACTTATCGTAAGGTATTGATTTATTAATTTTTAAGTGTAATGTTCAATTAATTTTGTCAAATTAAACTATTCCGTATTTCCACCGGAAATACGGAATATTTCTGTATAATAAGCTGTTGAACGAAGCCGCTTTGCGGCAGAAGGAACAAAACTTAAATATCATTCATACTTACTTCCTACATCACTTTTCCGGTGATGCTTAATAGGAGTTTAAGCAATGAATACTTCAGAAAAGCAA
>NZ_JACJDP010000021.1:0-74901 GCF_014163575.1 Psychromonas sp. SR45-3 | reverse complement strand
GTGCTTTTTACCAAAATAAAAACGTAAATGCTCAGGGCTAAGCTATTTATGCTTAGTTCAAGGCGAAAAAGCGCAGTTTAGTGGTTTAAATGAGCATTTTTCAACGAAGAAATAGGCTTAAATAGAGACGGCCTGAGTAGTTACAATATCTTTTACTCTTGAGCTGTAATACATGAAAGTTATAAATCATGTAATTTTACAAACAATATCGATTAAAAAATCATGTAGAGTGGATATTTTAGAGCAATGCCTTGTTTAATAAAATATTGGTTCAGACGTATTGATTTAAAAAATGAAGTCTAAAAAGGCATTAATTATCGAGCTTGCTATTTAATAATGAATTCAAGTTTGAATCTAAAATAGCTTAAATCAGTATAATAAAGCTTGCCTAAAACATTCTCGGGCAACAAATAACGTGACTATTTAACAAATATAGTTGTCTGGAATAATAAAGGAAAACTGACTGCCTTCCCCAACATGGCTTTCAATATGTAATTTACTGTCATAATGAGATAATGCATGCTTTACAATCGACAAACCTAGACCAGAGCCGCCTGTATCTCGGGATCGTGAAGCATCGACTCGATAAAAACGCTCGGTTAAATGTAAAATATGTTCAGGAGCAATCCCATCACCAGTGTCCATCACACAGAAATAAGCACCTTCCTGTACTCGCTTCCAGATCACCTTAATAGTGCCATGCTCAGGCGTATAATTAATGGCGTTATACACTAAGTTAGCTATCGCGCTACGTAGTTGCATTTCATCGCCGACGACCGATAACTTAGGGTCTACTTTAAACGTGATAGTTTGTGATTTTTTACGCCCTAATGTGACCGCTTCATTTTCAACCTGTGTTAATAAAGCAGACATGTTGATACTTTCATGGAAATCTAAAGTCGCTGCCCCCTCTATTTTTGATAACGTCATCAATTGTTCAACTAATGCACACATACGTGCAGTTTGCTGATCTAGCACTTGAATGGTTTTTAATTGCATTTTGTCATCTTGCGCGCTCATCGCTAGCATTTCAATATACCCCTGTAAGACGGTAAGTGGCGTGCGTAGCTCGTGGGAAACATTAGCGACAAAATGGCGTCTATTTTCATCCATTTGACGATAACTAGTGACATCACGCACAATCAATAAGCGCTGATTTTTGGCATAGGGCATGACCCTAAATTCTAATACTTTTTCATGATTAATCGGGGAAACTAAATCTAGTGGTTCGTTATAAACATCACTGCTTAAATATTCTACGAAATCAGGATGACGAATTAAGTTAGTAATATTCTCTCCCGCATCCTCAGGCCACTTAAAGCCTAATTGAAATTGGGCAAGTCGATTACACCATACGATTTCACCGTCTTTTTTGAAGACTACCACCGCATCAGGCAATGCTTCAGAACCTTCACGGAAACGGCTAATTACACTAGCTAAATTATTGCGGCGTTTGCGATGACGTTGCTGCATATTATGGATACCAATATAAGCATGTTCCCACACCGACTTACCGGGTGGTAAACGTGTACTTTTACTAATCCATAACCAATCATTTAACTTCTTTAAAAAATAATAATGCCAGCAGATATGTAACACTGTGGTCACTAATAATAATTCTAGTAATAATTCCGTTAATAGTCCCAAGATTAAAACGGGAACATAAACTAAGCACATTGCCCAGAATAGCTGCTTCCATGTATATACTTTCAAATGCGTCACTCTATATTAGGTGGCGGCTCACTTGTTAAGTGATTCCGTAATAACTCAATAATATTTTTAGATAATACTCAGGCTAATATCTATTATCTATGAACGTGTAGAAAAGCGATACCCTGCTCCACGTACTGTTTGCACTAGATGGTCATGATCTGACAAGGCTTTACGTAAACGACGAATATGTACATCAACGGTGCGATCTTCTACATAGACATTCGTTCCCCAAACATTATTTAATAATTGCTCGCGACTATAAACACGCTCGGGATGTGTCATAAAGAAATGTAGTAATTTAAATTCTGTTGGTCCCATGTCTAATGGTGTATCACTTAAGGTTGCACGATGCGAAATAGGATCTAGCTTAAGTTTACCGACTTTGAGTGTATCATCGAGTGAAGTAGGGTTAACACGTCGCATCACTGTCTTAAGGCGTGCCATCAGTTCTTTTGGAGAAAAAGGCTTAGTGACATAATCATCGGCACCATTTTCTAAACCACGCACTTTATCTTCTTCTTCACCCCGTGCGGTTAACATCACTACGGGTATTTGGCGCAGGATCTCATCTTGCTTTAAAAATTTTAATAATTGAATACCACTTCCGCCAGGGAACATCCAATCTAATAAGATCAGGTCAGGGTAAGGTTCATGGAGGTGGTCAAGTGCCGCTTGGTAATTGTCCGCTTCAAGAGTTTCATAGCCGTGTTGTTCCAATACAAAGCTCAACATATCTCTGATCGCGACCTCATCTTCAACCACTAAAATTCTACTTGCCATTAGGTTTACCTATTTATTGTTTGTGCTAAATGATGTCATTATCACTAGATATTATGACATTTATATGACAATCACACATAAAGTGTCATAAAGCATCAAATTGATATTTAAACGAATAGTTTTAAATAATCAACATGGTATAAGACAAGTGATTTTTAGAAAAAAATGGGATATTAATTACACCTGATTTTAATTGCTCAAATTGCTTTTTTTATTAACTCTACTTTATATTCAGTATCACCAATAGCAAGATTAACTTCCGCTAAATCAAGCAACGATTGGTGACTAAAATAATATTCTTGAAATTGCAAAAACGGCATTGGTTTAGAGAACAAATAACCTTGACCAAATTGACAGCCTGCTTCTAGTAGGTACTGTTTTTGTTTTTCATTTTCAATACCCTCGGCAACAACTTGAATATTTAACTGTAGTGCTAACATGATCATCACTTTACATAAATCACGGCTATTACTCTCTGTTTCTAAACCATCTACAAAGGACTTATCAATTTTCAGAATATCAACATCCATCTTCTGTAAATAGGACAGAGAAGAGTAACCTACACCAAAATCATCTATCGCAATAGAGACACCTTGATCTCTTAATTGAGTCAGTTGATAACGAATATTTTCTTCGCTTTCCATTAATAAATTTTCTGTAATTTCAACAATGATAGCATCATGACTTAAACCAAGCTCAGCGATATATTCAAACCAGTTTTTCATCCACTGTCCATTACCTTTAAACTGTAAAGGCGAAACATTGATACTGATTTGAAAACCATCATCAACGTCTAGTTTTTTAAGCTCAGCAAGATCATAAGCAGCAGTACAAGCCACCCACTCTCCAATATCAGCAATGAGACCAATTTCTTCAGCAACAGAGATAAACTCTAATGGTGGCACGAGGCCTCGAATAGGATGGTTCCACCGAATCAAAGCTTCTGCTTTACAAATTTTATTTGTCGATAAATCAACAATAGGCTGATAATAGAGTTCGAATTCATTATTGCTAAGGCTATGGCGTAGATCTTCAATTAAGTCTCGTTTTTTAACCACATCATCGAGCATAATGGGGTCGAAAAAATGATGGCAATTTCGCCCTGCACCTTTTGCCTTATACATTGCTAAATCGGCACACTTAACGATGCTTTCAACCGTTTCTCCATGATCAGGAAAAATTGCAATACCGATACTGGTGGTGACATATACATGCTTACCTTTGATCACAAATCCTTTTGATAAATGTTCATGAATACCAATAGAGATAGTGTCTATATCAGATAAGTTGATTACATTTTCCACTAAGATAATAAATTCATCTCCCCCTAATCTCGCTAATATTTCAAAATCAGTCAACACACTTGCAATAGATTTACTCACTGCAATCAACAGTAAATCACCGTAGTCGTGACCTAAGGTGTCATTTATTTCTTTAAAACCATCGAGATCTAGTGCTAATACAGCAAAACTTTTATCTTTTTCGTATTCAATCAAGTCAGCTAGTTTATTCAGTATATAACGCCGATTAGGCAGACCAGAGAGAGGGTCACTAAAGGCTTGTGTGGTTAATTGTGTATTAGCCACTTTTAACGCCGTTGTTCGCTGCTGAACAGTTTCTTCTAAAGAATGATCCCGTTGTTCAATGGTTTCTAACATCAAATTAAAACAGGAAGCTAAATTACCTACTTCATCACTCGATAACACCTGTGAGCGTAAACTATAATTATTGGTTTTAGTCACCCTGTCTGCGACGGCAGCGAGCTGAGTAAGTGGATAAATGAGGCTTTTACGTAAAAATAACGACAAAATAAAACTAAGCACTAAAATGAGTACTAAAATAACCAGTAAAAAAGTGCTAAAAAATAATAAGCTCTGTTCAATTAACGAGTAATCAGCCTTTATCGTCAATACGCCATACACAATCCCCTGCATCTGCAGTGTTGTTTTAACCACCATTAAGTCCGTAAATATTTGTGTGGTATTGTCCTTTGCTGCAACAACAGCAACAAAAGCATTTCCTTTCATGTCTTCTACTTGAGCACTAACAATATTACTTTGCCCCTGAAGAGATTTAATTTGTTCTGTAGCACTTGCTTGATCTTCAAAAATCAAAGCTGCGGTAAGATTTGGGGCCAGTATATTAGCGATTGAGTTAAGCCTAGACTGTTCGGCGTTAGTCACTGCGTTGAGTTCATAGATAGTGAACATGGAGGCAATGGAAATAGTGCTAAAAAAAGCGACTAACATCAACATCGCAAGTAGTTTGGCTTTCAATGATCTAAACAATATGCGTTGTAACGGCATTACAATGGACCTTTATAGATTCGACCTAAGCGAAGTACTTTAGAACTCATATTAATACCTGATCGTTTCAATTTATTGGGACTTATTTCAAAACGGACTTTACCGCCAACGATAAAAAAATTGATATGACCACCAGATAAAATAAAATTATTAAATTCGCCAACTAACATGGCATTAGGAATAAGACCCTTAATGATAAGATCATTCCATTTAGCTATATCATATTTTGAAATGAATAAGGTATGACAACCCGCTATCTCTTCAATATCAGATCTTAAAAAACGAACCTCTACCGGTACCTTCCTTACGCTTAAATCTTTAAGTGTGATTTTAGCCGCTTCTACAAACTCAGTATCAAAACTACAAAGGTTATAACTTTCCGCTGTTGTTGCATTAAACCATTCACCCTGCGAATAGCGAGCAAAGTTATAAATAAAGCCAGATTTAATCGCATCTTCACGGGTTGTTGCAAAGGCAGTTGTTGATAGAATTAGCATCAAGGTTAATAATGTCAAAGTAAACTGTGCAGTAAGTCTCAACATGCAATTGACCTAGAATTTTGCAGTGATTTGAGCGGAATAACTTGGCTCAATATACGTGCTAATGGTAAATAGTTCACCTTTATTTCCAACTTCAGCGTGCTTGCCATAAAGCAAATTATTCCCAGTAAATGATAACATTACTGAAGGGGATACCTGCCAATGCCAGCTTAAATCAAATACATCATAATCTTTTGTACCATAGGCATCCCCATTCTCTAGGCGATAAATCACTGAAAATGAGTGCGCTGGAGTTAATAGAAAGCTAGTTTTGGCAATAAGTTGGCGTAAATAAGTATCATCACCCAAAGCAGGTATTAAATCGTCTGATGAATGATAGTTATGATAAGTATAACTGTAGCCAAGCTCGGTGCTTAATTTCTCGTAAGGCTGCCATTTAATAACCGCTTCTCCACCATAAGTGGTTAATTTACCACCTGATACAAAGTCAAGACTGATTAATGAAAAAGTATCATTAACACTGGGAGCAATCGATAATACATTACGGGCTTTAGTATGAAACAGAGACAGGTCTACCCACCAAGATTTAGTACTATAACGATAACCCAGCTCTTTAGAAATTGATTTTTCTCCTTCAATATTAGGATTACCAATAACTTCTGTGCGTATTCCAAAGGGAGATGATAATAGTAATCTTTCATTGTATTCTGCAAAGGAAGGTATGCGGATACCCTGTGAAATTGCCGCCCATAAGGTATGCTTTGATTCCGGAGTCCATAATAAACGAGCCATCGGCTGATGCCCCCAGCCAGTAAAGCTATTTTTTTCAGAGCGGTTACCAACAATTAACTTAAGCGTCTCGGGTATTAATGTGAATTGCGCTTGAACAAATCCACCATAATGGTGATAAGTATTAATATTATTAATATTTTTAACATAATCACTATCGTCTACGTCAATGTTGTTATAACGATAGTTCACTCCCCAATCAAATTGTATATGATTAATCAATGTGTTCATTTGATAATCAATATCTGTAATCAAAAAGTCATCTTTATAATTAGTTTGATTACCTTGCTGAGAGCTAATTGATGCTTGTAACATTTGATTAGAATCAGCTGAAAGTCGATGCTCTAACCTTGTCATCAGTTGTATATGTTCACGTGAATATTCATCGGCCGCAAATTCTTTCATATATGAATTCAAATTGGCTTGGTGCATATTCTGCCCTATTTCGATCTTTGTATAATCAGCTTGAGCCAAGAAAGAGAGATTATCATTTAAATTTAAATCAATTCTTCCTCCAATCGTTTTCTTTTGGCTGTGATCATTAGGAACAATAGCCTCATAACTTTTTGTCGATTTATCTGCTTTTTCAATACCACCAAAGACTCTAAAGGAGCTATAGTTGGCTAAATCTCCACCCACCCTAAAATCGGCCTTATGATCAATTTTTGAGCCACTCGCTAACTGTACGACAGTATCTCGAGTATCCACGCTATGTTTGGTAATAATATTAACCACGCCATTGGTTGCATTACTTCCCCATAATAATCCACCTTGACCTCGAATCACTTCAATACGCTCAATGTCAAACAAAGGAAGGTTTAATGCTTCCCAGTATACGCCAGCAAATCCTGGGTTATAAATGCTCTGCCCATCAACCATTACCAATAACTTACTTGAATAACGACCTGCAACACTACGAGCCGTGATCGCCCATTGATTATTATCAATTTTTCGAACTTGCATACCGGGCACTAAGCTTAACGCTTGCGCCACAGAAGTCACACCTGACTGCATGATCTCTTTGTTAGTTAAGACATAAATTGAAGCTGCAGTTTCAGACATACTTTGCAAACGTTTCATCGCTGAAGTGGTTTGTATATCTGCTGCCATCAAGTCATCAAAATCAAGACTAGTGAGATCATCTAATTGTGATGTTGAATCAGCGAATGTGCTGGGGAGAAGTAAAAGATTGAATAGCAAAAATACTGCTTTCAAATAACAATTAATATTCACTAACTTTACCATTGCTGGTACTCAATTATAGTTCGCATTAAAATTCCATTTTTAAAAAGGTATCTATTATAGATAGTTACCCATTTTATATCCTTATAAAGTACATAATTGTGAGTGATGATTTTATCTAAAACGATGTAGTAAGCAAAGTTGATTAAACAGCTAAATAGATTAGAAAATTAGGTTAATCAACATTAATTTATAGGCAATGGTAAATATTAGAATTACCGCCACAAAACGTTTTCTTATTTATTTAAAATTTAAAAACTAAATACGAGTATTAGCATACCAATAAAAGGAAATTAATACAGTTTTATACTAAATAATGGGTAATAATTAGTTAAATGTTAGCGTCTGCATCTTACTTAAAAATATAGCATTGATCATAAGGTGAATCAGTTAAAGTAAAACGTCAACATAGATAGACCGCTCATCACTATAAATATATAGCTTCATACCATCAAATTTTGCCGCTGACTGTAAAATCATTTACACTCATGCTCTCTTTTATTTTTCATACATTAAGGTGTAGTCCATGTTTTTCAAAAACCTTCAAGTTTATCGTTTCACTCGTCCAATGGAACAAGATGACAATGCACTAGAAAGAAACCTAGAAGAATTTAAATTTAAACCTTGTGGAAGCCAAGATATTTCAAAGTTAGGCTGGGTATTTCCAATGGGGAAAAGCGGTAGTATGTATACCCACATTCATCAAAAGCAAATTTTAATCTGTCTTAAAAAAGAAGAAAAAATGCTGCCTGCAGGTGTAATTAAAGACCAATTAAATGAGCGTGTGGAAGCGATCGAGTTAGAACAAGGCCGTGCATTAAAGAAAAAAGAAAAAGACAGCCTGAAAGAAGATATCGTCATGCAATTATTGCCACGTGCATTTAGCCGTACTTCACAGACTTATGCGTGGATAGATAATGAAACAAATATGCTATACGTCGATTGTTCAAGTACACGTAAAGCAGAAGAACTGATTTCTTTGCTAAGAAAAACGCTAGGTAGCTTACCCGTGGTACCTGTACAGCTACAAAATCAAACTGACGTTGTAATGACTGATTGGATATTAGAAGGCAATATTCCAGCCCACTACCAACTAGAAGATGAAGCTGAACTTTGTTCAGCCTTAGAAGGCGGCGGTATCATTCGTTGTAAGCAGCAAGATTTATTGTCTGAAGAAATTAAAAATCATATCAACTCTGATAAATTTGTAACTAAACTAGCACTCAATTGGTCCGACAGTATTTCATTTGTTATTGGTGAAGAGTTTGCTTTAAAACGACTTAAATTTTCTGATGTATTACAAGAACAAAATGAACATATTGAAGCAGATGATTTTGCTGCTCGCTTTGATGCTGATTTTATACTGATGACCGGGGAGATTAAACAACTTGTGCCTTCATTAATCGGTATTTTTGGTGGCGAACAAACTTTATAACCTTCCAACATCTTACAGCCCAGTTTAAAACCTGGGCTTTTTTTTAACTAACCTCAATTCTGGTTAATAAAAGCGGCATTATATTTAAAATCATAAGATTATATTTTTGGGCTATACAGTGCCGTTAGTTTTGCGTAGTTCAAGGCGAATTATTGAAGCAATAACTGGTTATTGAGAGATAATTTAACGAAGAAATCCGCGAAAATAAAGGTGTTGTATTGCTTTGCTTATCCAGAACTGAGGTTAACTATACCCGTTATTATCCAGCATGCCAAAATCAACAAGCTATGAAGTTAAAAGCTTCTACGCATACAGTAGCCAGTCTTACGGATATAATACCGCGCCTCAGTATTTATACATGAGTTGCAAATATAATTTACCCCCTTCTTTTCATCCATATAAGAGTGAATTAAATGACAGTTTCAATTTTAGGAAGTGCAACCAGTAAAAGCGCCACTAAAGCCTTACTATTAGGCTCAGGAGAACTCGGTAAAGAGGTCGCTATCGAATTACAACGCTTTGGTGTTGAAGTTATTGCAACAGATAGCTACGCTAACGCCCCTGCTATGCAAGTTGCACATCGTTCGCATGTGGTCAGCATGTTAGATGGAAAGTGCTTAGCTGAGATCATCCGCCTAGAAGCACCTGACCTTATCATTCCAGAAGTTGAAGCAATTGCAACTGACACATTATTAGATCTTGAAAGCCAAGGTTTTAATGTTGTACCTACCGCACGAGCGACTAAATTAACCATGGATAGAGAAGGTATCCGTCGTTTAGCAGCTGAAACATTAGCAGTGAAAACGTCTCCATATATTTTTGCTGATACTAAGCAAGAATTTTTACAAGCTGTTAAAGAAATTGGACAACCTTGTGTTATTAAACCTGTAATGAGTAGTTCAGGTAAAGGCCAGAGTGTTGTAAAAACAGATGCAGACCTAGATCACTCGTGGACTTATTCACAACAAGGTGGCCGTACTGGTAAAGGTCGTATTATTATTGAAGGATTTGTTCCCTTTGATTATGAAATCACACTCCTAACAGTAAGTGCTGTTGATGGTATTCATTTTTGTGCGCCTATCGGCCATAGACAAGAAGATGGTGATTATCGTGAGTCATGGCAGCCACAAGCTATGTCAGAAAAAGCACTACAACAAGCACAAGAGATTGCAACTAAAGTGGTGACTGAATTGGGTGGGTTTGGTTTATTTGGTATGGAGTTTTTTGTAAAAGGCGATCAAGTCTATTTTAGTGAAGTATCTCCCCGACCACACGATACAGGATTAGTGACACTTATTTCTCAAGATCTTTCCGAGTTTGCTTTACATGTAAGAGCCATACTAGGATTACCGATCGGAGCAATCACACAATACGGTGCCACTGCTTCAAGTGTTATTTTAGGGAATGGCGCCTCTCAAGATATTAAGTTTGCAAACGTAGCCGATGCTTTAGGCAAAGTACCAGGTGCGCAAATGCGTTTATTTGCAAAGCCTGATATTAACGGAAGTCGTCGTTTGGGCGTCGCTATTGCACGTGGGCAAGATATAGAGCAAGCAATCGCTAACGCTAAATTAGTAAGTCAAACAGTTGAGGTACTTTATTAAGTTATCAATCTATGACTTAATAATAACATTAATAATAAAATAGATACTCTACTAGAAAACTAATAAGATTTTTAAAGCGATTTGCAGATGCATATCGCTTTTTTCCTTTCATCAGATCCCTTTATAACACCACCACTGTATTAGCATCATAAGTACTACCTTCTTCTATTCCTCTACAAAAACAGTTTAAAAATCAAACAAAGCACACAAAAAATAAGCAAAGCTAACAAATTAAGCTTGATCATAAGTTCAAACACAAGTACTGTTGTTACATACAGTGTTTATTTATACAGGTGAATCATATGTTATCAAGATTAATTAAAACAACGCACACTACTCCCTATTTATTACACAATTATGATCAAAGCCCTTTAACTTCAAGTGCATTAGTTAATGTGCAATACCAACAAAATGATTACCAAGCGTTGCTAGAGCATATACAAAAAGGGAGTGATCAGGGTTGGATTTTATTTTTAGCTCCTCCAGGAAAACCTAATACTCAATTTTTTGAAAACGCAGGCATAGATAAAAGCAGAATGTTAATGATCGACGCGAATAAAGTTGCCGATAATTTATCATTATTATCAACATTACTTCAAAGTAACAATTACTGTACGGTGGTAACTTGGGTTAACGAGCTATCAGAGCAAACACAATTAAATATTGAAGCAGACGCTGAGTTAACAAATACCAGTTGTTTTATTTACTGTAAACATTAAACGTATAGTGCATTCAACCTGTTTATACCCGTTATCATTCAAGATAAAAATATCAATAAGCGACAGGATCAGCGGGTAAAATAAATTAAAGATCCAAAGACATCGATATTCAACACAAATTGCAAAGTGCTAACACTAAGCAGGATGCTAATAACTGCATGATAACTAGATACTAATAACTGAATACTAATAATTGAATTCTGATGCCTACATTGATTAAAATCAGTTGTTGAGGATGATAGTTAGTTATAATTGCTGCAAACTAGCTATAGCGATATTTAAACAGTGATACTTTGCCTATCACTCATTAATAACAAACAATTAATTAGGAAGATAAAATGTATCCATACAGTGATAAAACTAAACAATTAATAAGCCTGATCGGCAGCGGCGACACAGCCTATGTTCCTAAAGCAATTACCTGTGCGATTAAAACATTAGATCAAATTGCTAATGACACAGCTATACCAGAAAAAACAAGAGAATCAGCTGCATTTGCAGCGGCCAATTTAGTACTCAGCGATTATGATGATCAGAATTAAGCTGTAAAAAATAGACAACCAGCTAACTAGACTATCAGTAAGCCAGAATAGAAATAAACTCGTTTCTGGCGATCAGAATATTCGATATAAAAAATCACACCCAATACTATTCAATATGTCAACCAGCTGAACTGAGACAGTAATTTGCAATGGTAACGGACATAGTAAAAAATAACTAAAAATACCAACTCCGCTCACTAACTGATCAATCTTACTGGTTAAAAAGAGCATTCCGCTCTTGCATTCAACTTCAATAGTTTTTGATGACTCAATGATCAGGGTTAACTCAATTATTTACGATTACTCCATAGCCAGCGAATGCCATAAAGCAAAAAAGAAGCCGAAGCTTCTTTTAATAAATACTCGAGTAACCTAATATAGGTTAGCCAATATGCGTCAAACCACCCATGTAAGGCTGTAACACTGCAGGTATCTCGATACGGCCATCGGCACATTGATAGTTTTCTAAAACCGCTACCAAAGTACGTCCAACGGCTAAACCAGAACCATTAAGTGTATGTAGTAGTTCAGGCTTTTTAGCACCGGTACGACGGAATCTTGCTTGTAAACGACGCGCCTGGAAATCACCAACATTTGAACAAGATGAAATTTCACGATAAGTATTTTGCGCTGGCAACCATACTTCTAAATCGTAAGTTTTAGTCGCGCTGAAACCCATGTCGCCAGTACACAATACAACCTTACGGTACGGCAATTCTAAATTCTTTAAAACTTGCTCTGCATGGCCAGTTAACTCTTCTAACGCATCAAAACTTTTTTCTGGATGGACTAACTGTACCATTTCAACTTTATCAAATTGGTGCTGACGAATTAAACCACGTGTATCACGTCCATAAGAACCTGCTTCGCTGCGGAAACAAGGTGTATGTGCAGTCATTTTAATGGGCAAATCAGTTTCATCATAAATAACATCACGGCTCATATTTGTTAATGGCACTTCAGCTGTTGGAATTAATGACATGCCAATACCTTCTTCGGTCGCTGGATTTGTATTAAATAAATCATCGCCAAATTTTGGTAATTGCCCAGTTCCGTATAAGCTATCAGCATTTACTAGGTAAGGCACATACATCTCTGTATAACCATGTTCATTAGTGTGAAGATTAAGCATATATTGCGCTAAAGAACGATGTAATTTTGCTATTTGGCCTTGCATCACAATAAAACGAGAACCCGAGATTTTAACCGCTGATTTAAAATCTAAGCCGCCTAATGCTTCTCCTAATTCAACATGATCTTTTACTTCGAAATCATATTGCTTAGGCGTACCCCAGGTTAATACCTCTACATTTTCACTTTCATCTTTACCGATCGGCGCAGAGTCATGTGGTAAATTCGGGATCATGTCATAAATAGATTTAAGTTGGTCACTGACCACAGAAAATTCTTCTTTTGCTTTTTCTAAAGCTTCACCTAATTCATTCATCGCTTCACGTAATGGTTTGATATCTTCACCACGTTTTGCCGCTTGACCAATTTCTTTTGAGCGCGTATTACGCTCTGATTGCAAGCTTTCAGTAGAGACTTGAAGTGATTTTCTTTTTTCTTCTAATTCACTAAGTAAACTTACCTCTAAATCAAAACCACGTTTCTTTAATAATTCGGCAGTTTGTTCGATATCATTACGTAAAAACTTTGCGTCTAGCATGTTATTTCCTAACCTTTTAAAACTAATAAAGTACCTAGATACGCTGCAAATAAGCATACCACTACATTTAATACCACATTTAACAGTGCCTTAAGTAACTCACCCTGTTGGATCAACAATAAGCTGTCCAATGAGAATGAGGAAAAAGTTGTTAATGCACCTAAAAAACCAACGCCAATTAATGGCCACCACGGCGTTGTAGAAATTGTTCCCTGTTGAACTAACTGAAATATATATCCCATTATCAGCGAGCCAATGACATTGACCGTAAGTGTAGCAAAAGGAAAACCTTTTCCAAAGAAACTAACTATGCCAATACCAATTAAATAACGGAAAGTTGCACCAAATGCACCACCAAAAGCTACGAAGCCGATATTCAGCAATAAATTATTCATAATAAATTTTTATCCATCTCTTATTTGTTAACAACTTGCTGAGTGCAACAGCTATGCTTATTCATTTTTCGGCTTGCACTTATTAAGCTTATTCACTTGAACCTGTTCACATTAAAGCAATACTCATTAAGCCAGTCAGGACCTTAACAAGGTCATGATCAATAACGCTGTTTTTCGCTGCGTTGATCACAAGATTTTAAATAGCGCAATTTTTCAGCAATTTTAATTTCTAGACCACGCTCAACAGGTTGGTAAAACTCAATGCCTTGCAAAGCTTCCGGTAAGTACACTTCACCGGCAGCATAAGCCCCTACTTCATCATGGGCATAACGATAACTTTCTCCGTAATTTAATGATTTCATTAATTCGGTAGGCGCATTACGTAAATGATGAGGAACTTCGAGATCCGGATAGGCTTCAACGGCTTGTTTAGCCTTTGCAAAGGCACTATAAACGGCATTACTTTTAGCCGCACAGGCGCAATAAACCGCTGCTTGTGCAATTGCTCTTTCCCCTTCTTTGGGGCCTATTCTGGTAAAGCAGTCCCACGCAGACATTGCGACCTGCATTGCGCGTGGGTCTGCGTTGCCAATATCTTCAGAGGCAATCGCTAATAAACGTCGTGCTACATATAAAGGGTCGCAGCCGCCTGCTAACATGCGCGCATACCAATACAAAGCAGCATCGGGATCTGAACCACGCACGGATTTGTGAAATGCAGAAATGAGATCGTAGAAAAGATCGCCTTGTTTATCAAAGCTAACGCCTTCTCTACCGGCTATTTCCATTAATAAACCAGTATCGATCAATAATTTATCTTTTGTTTGTTGTCCCATATCAGCAAGCAACTCTAGATAATTGAGCGCTTTTCTTGCATCCCCTTGCACTAGTTGTGCGAGCTTATCTAATACCCCTTCAGCGAATACAATGTTTTGCCTAGCAAGGCCGTGTTCAGCTTCGCAAGCTTGCTCAATGACTTCAATAATCTCTTGTTGTGATAATTTTTTTAACAGATAAACACGCGCACGAGACAGCAATGCATTATTAAGTTCAAAGGACGGATTTTCTGTGGTGGCACCAATAAATAAAAATGTCCCATCCTCAATATAAGGCAAAAAAGCATCTTGCTGGCTCTTATTAAAGCGGTGTACCTCATCTACAAACAGTAATGTACGTCGACCAGCTGATTGATTTTGTTTTGCAATATCGATAGCGGCCCGAATTTCTTTAATACCTGATGTGACCGCAGAAAGTCGCTCTACGTGAGCATCACAATATTCAGCAATTAACTCAGCCAAGGTGGTTTTGCCGGTGCCAGGCGGCCCCCATAAAATCATAGAATGAGCAAATCCAGCTTCTAGGGCTTTACGCAGCGGTTTATCTTTTGCGATCAGATGAGATTGACCAATATACTGGTCAAAATTAGTCGGCCGCATTCGCGCGGCCAAGGGTTTAAATTGATTATCAATCGTAAATAAATCTTGCATTAGCGTTGATCATCTATCTCAATACCATTTGGTATTTTAAATTCAAAAAAATCCTTCGCAAATGTACTATTGTTTTTATTATTTGACAGGGTAAATACACTTTTTTGCCCCTGTGATTCTTGTACAACAAATTCACTGATGTTGCCGGCTTTATTAAAGATAAAAATAAATGTATTCGTCGATGCTTTTGGATCGCTACTTTTAACAATAAATTGTTGATCTTTTTTAACCACATTAAATTGAGCCCATTGTGCAGAATCTGCTCCAGATAATAACGCAAAGGGTGTGCCTGCAATTGCATCTGAAAAGTTCATGATAGTAACTTGCTCAATAAATGGACTATATAACCACATATCTTGTCCATTTGAAACAATCAATTCTTCATCAGGTTGAGTCACTTGCCAATGGAAATTACCAGGACGTGCAATGGCTAGCGTTCCCCAACTTTTTTGGATCACTTCCCCTTTTGGATTGATCACCTGTTGTACAAAGTCTGCATCAATAGTCGTAAATTTAGCCAGTTTTTGCTGTAATAATTCGCTATCTGTTTGTGCTGAGGCAAATTGAAACATTGAGCTGATCAGACATACTGTAATAAATAATATTTTTTTCATGTTAATCCTTAATAGGAGGTGGCGCTAGTACTTCACGATTACTATTAGCCCCTGACGGTGCACTAATTACACCTTGTGCTTGTAATTGATCAACAAGACGAGCGGAACGGTTATAACCAATACGGAATCGACGTTGAATACTTGAAATAGACACTTTACGTGTTTCAGTTATAAAACTAACCACCTCATCAAATAATGGGTCAATTTCATCCTCTCCTTCGGCTTGCTCACCCGGTAATAACATATCTAAATCCGCATCCCCGGCTAGAATTTCTTGTACATAATTTGGCTGGCCACGTTTTTTCCAGTCAGCAACTACTTTATGCACTTCATGGTCATCGACAAAAGCACCATGAACACGTGTTGGCACACCGACACCCGGTGGCATATATAACATATCACCATGACCTAATAACGTTTCCGCACCTTGTTGGCCTAGAATCGTTCGAGAGTCAATTTTACTCGACACTTGGAAAGCAATTCGAGTTGGAATATTCGCTTTAATCAAACCAGTAATAACATCAACCGATGGTCGTTGTGTGGCTAAAATTAAGTGTATACCTGCTGCACGGGCTTTTTGTGCAATACGCGTAATTAATTCTTCACACTTTTTACCCACAATCATCATCATATCGGCAAACTCATCCACTACAACGACAATAGCAGGTAGTTTTTCTAGTTCTGGTGCGCTTTCTGCCATGCTATCACCCGGTTTCCATAATGGATCTAAAATGGGTTCCCCTGCCGCTTTTGCTTTTCTGATCGCAGTATTATATCCCGCTAGATTACGGACACCGATTTCAGCTAAAAGTTTATAACGACGTTCCATCTCTCCAACACACCAACGCAATGCATTAGCGGCATCTTTCATATCAGTAACAACTTCAGTTAATAAGTGAGGAATACCTTCATACACATTGAGTTCAAGCATTTTAGGGTCAATCAAGATCATGCGTAAATCTTCAGGTGAAGATTTATACAATAAACTGACTAACATACAGTTAACCCCAACCGATTTACCAGAACCGGTCGTACCCGCCACTAAAAGGTGTGGCATTTTAGCTAAATCCACCACCACAGGTAAACCAGAGATATCTGCACCGAGTACCATGGTTAATGCTGATTTACTTTCATTAAATTTATTACAATCTAATACCTCAGAGATATAAACTATTTCACGGTGTCGATTTGGTAGCTCCAATGCAATCACGGATTTACCAGGGATTTGATCCACCACACGCACACTCATTGCTGATAAAGCACGCGCTAAATCTTTTTCCAAACTACTGACCGTACTGACTTTCATACCGGGCGCTAAATCTAGTTCAAAACGCGTGATCACGGGTCCAGGTAAAACATTCACTACATCCGCTTTAATTTTAAATTCAAGTAATTTTGCTTCAACTAAACGCGCTGCTATATCCAATTCTTGTTGTGAAATAGGATTAATCTTCTTATCAGGTCTATCTAATAATTCAATACTTGGTAAAGGTGCAATATCTTTATCAACCACAAAGCGTTGCTGAGGACGTGCATGCTCCGGTAGATGGGAGAAATCAACTTTTGCCTTTGCCGATACCTCAGATTGTTGCTTAGGTTGACTAGTAGGTAATGGTTCACTGGTTGATGGAGATTCACTGACTGGATCTTGTTCTGAGAGACGATTATCTTGCCAGTCAATATTATCAATACTTAAATCTACTTGTTCTTGATCATTCTCATTCACAAAAGAAGTGCCTATAAACAAATCATTATCTTGCTCAATATCATCCTGAACACCTGAAAAATCAATATTTTCAACCTCTTCTTCAACTGTATTTTGTTCGCTAAGAGCTGCTAATTTTTTCTGCTCTTTGAGCGCTTGCTTCTGTAGTTTTTTCTCTAACTTCTGTTGTTGTAATTGATGTTTTTCAGCGAATCTATCTTGGTCACCTTCTGAGCGTTGCTGTTTAATTTTTTTAATCGTCTCAGGTAAGTTTCCTAACCATTCAATGGCATTTAATGTGTGCTCACCAATACCATCAATTAAACGTATCCAAGAAAACCCGAACAACAAAGTTGTTCCAGAGATTAAAAAAGTAAGCAAAATAAGGTTAACGGCTAATAAGCTGAAAAAGCCTAACATGCTCTGCGCTAAGATATCTCCAACTAAACCGCCCGAAGGGTAATACAGATAATCATTGACGTTGAGTGCAATTAAAGCGCTTAAGCTAAAGAAGGTAAAAATAAAGCCGACAATACGTAAACTCAAATTTAAAAAATCGACATCAAAATTAAACGTCGGCTTCCATAGAATTGCCCATGCAAAAGAAACAATAATAACCGGGATTAAATACGCTAAAAATCCAAAACCAAAAAATAAAATATCGGCAATCCAAGCGCCCACTCGGCCACCTGAATTTTGAATTTCAGCGACCCATTGTTGCTGCGACCAACTTGGATCTACCGGAGAGAAAGTAAATAAGGACAAAGTAATGAATATGGCAACAAATGCACTAACAATGATCCCAACTTCTAATAACTTTTGCACCCCTGACAGGTGATTTAATAATTTGCTATTTGACAAGAAAATAACCCTAACTCTAAAAAATGCCGAATGGCATATACGAAAAAAAATAAAACGACTTTAATCTAAAAAATTATCCGGCAATTGATCACGTAAACGTAGCCATATTTTACCGCTTGCAAAAGCAGACTCTCGCACTATTTGCATAATTTGCTGACCATCACCTTGTTCAAATACTGTTTTAATATCAGCATAAAAAGATAATGCGATTAACTTAGCTTCACTGTTAGAAAAATAAAAAGTACCCACTTTTCGATACAAATCTTGTAATCCATTTAAGATCAGTACATAAATCATATTATTTGATGACACAGCAACATGGTGATAAAAACGATAATCAAATTCAGTAAATACCTCACTGCTTGCATCCGCAGAGGGAATATTTTCTAAAAACTCAATCACACTCTGACTATTGTGTTTGGCTGCCATTCTTAAAATAATGGTACTTATATTGGTCCGTACAGACATTAGTTGGTCAATAAAATCGCCGCGATGTTCCTTATCTAAGCGTGTTATTGTGCTTAAAATATTAAGACCGGATGTTTCCCAGAAATCATTAACCTTAGTTGACTTACCGTGCCTAATGGTGATCCAGCCTTCTTTTGATAAACGTTGCAGTACTTCGCGTAACGTAGTGCGTGTGACACCTATTTTATCGGCGAGCAATCTTTCTGCTGGCAACTCTGAATGGATCGGAATGGATCCATTCCAAATAGACTCGATTAAGTATTGTTCTGCAACGTCTGCAGGGCCTTTCACTTTCATTATCATGGGTATTTTGACTTTCCAATATCGTATAGCGACATATTAACATATTCATTGTATTCGATGCTGACTGTTTAGAAAAACAGTATTAGCAAATAAGCAAATGTGATCTAAATCACAATGCAATTTGTAACCTTATCATTTATCACAGTAATCCGCTGTTTATAATGAACTTTTAAAGAGTACAATGTCGCTTAGTGGATTGAAATATTCTATTAGGAGAAACCATTGAGTTCAAATTCCCTTTCACCCAATTTAAAAAACCTTTCTTTGCAACGTTGGCCTTGGCTATTACTGGCGGCTAGCGCATTGATGCTAGAGTTGTCGGCCCTTTATTTTCAACACGTGATGAAGCTTGAACCCTGTGTTATGTGCATTTATGAACGTATCACTATGTTAGCGATCATATTAGCAGGTCTGATTGGGGCTTCTGCACCCAGCTATTTATTGGTTCGTTTAATTGCTTTTGCTGTGTGGGCCGTTGGATCAATATGGGGGTTGTTATTAGCAGTTGAACATGTTGATTATCAAATGAATCCATCACCTTTTGCTACCTGTGATTTTTTCCCTAATTTTCCAGAGTGGTTACCATTGCATGAGTTTATGCCATGGTTATTTAATCCTACTGGTGATTGTTCAGACATCGTTTGGCAATTTATGGGTTACTCAATGCCGCAATGGTTAATATTGAGTTTTGCTATTTATGTTGTGATCTTATTAGTGGTAGCAGTTACTGCAATCTTACCAGCAAAAGCATCTCCCCTTAAATAACGTTAACTTTGCGTAAGTAAAGCAGATCATAATAATAAGAAAAGATCACTTTAAATGCAGCACCGGTTGTCACTTCTTGATAATGAAGTAAGTAACAACGGTGCAGTATTTGATTATTTTAATAATGAATGATCTGCAGGCAAATTTTTCATTATCCAGACCACTAACTTATGACGAATATTAGCCGTATTTTCATCGCCTTCACTTAATGGGTTAATTAACTTATCTTGTACTAGCAAGCGGTAAATACATTCTTGCTTATCTTTTGCTGAGGTTGTCTTATCAATTCCCACATAACCTCGTTTAAGGGCATAAGCGACGCCAAGCTTAGTAGCGTGTTGTAATAACTGAGATTCGTTTTTAATCTTTTTCATACTTATTCCTTAACTTACCGTAAAACGACTTTTCTTTATATTTAACATCGACAACCACTAATATAAAGTATCATTCACAAATAAAGCTTCTATTTGTGAATGAGTTACAAGATTCTTATTAAATAGTGTTGTTATTGACCAGCTGTTTTACCTAGTAACTTTAATATTGCAGCTTCATCTAAAATTTCAATATCTAATTCCGTCGCTTTAATTAATTTAGAGCCAGCAGCGCTTCCTGCAACCAAAGTATTTGTTTTCTTTGACACACTACCAGCCACTTTAGCACCTAATGCTTGTAAAGCCGCTTTAATGTCATTACGTGAAATAGCCTCAAAGCTGCCTGTAATAACAAAGGTTTTATCCAATAAAGATAACTCACTTTGATCAACTTCTTGTATCTCAGGCCAATGCACACCCGCTGCTAATAATTGTTCAACAACAGTTAAGTTATGCTCTTCGCGAAAGAAATAGTAAAGATGTTTAGCTACAATCTCTCCGACATCGCTAACACTTTTTAATGACTCGATACCTGCTGCAATGATAGCTGGTAAGGTTTTATAATGATTAGCTAAATTAGCTGCCGTTGCTTCCCCAACTTCACGAATGCCTAGGGAATATAAAAAACGCGCAAGTGTCGTTTTTTTACTTAGTTGTAAACTATTTACTAGTTTCTTCGCCGAGGTTTCCCCCATTCGCGGCAAACTAGCAAGCTGCTGAGTGGTTAACGAAAAAAGCTGAGAAGGATCTTTGATCATATTATGGTCAACTAACAACTCTACTAATTTATCGCCCAATCCATCAATATCTAAGGCCTTGCGAGAGGCAAAATGTTTAATGGCTTGTTTGCGTTGCGCTTCGCAGAATAAGCCCCCTGTACAACGTGTTACCGCTTCTCCCTCAATGCGTTCAACATCACTGCCGCAAACAGGACACGCTTCAGGAAAGATAATTTCTTGGGTTAACTCACTATTACGTTGCTCTAATACCACCCTTGCTACCTGCGGGATCACATCACCGGCTCGTCTGACAACAACAACATCGCCAATCAAAATACCTAAGCGTTGAATTTCATCTTTATTATGTAACGTTGCATTAGAGACTGTCACACCACCAACGAAAACAGGCTTTAACTTCGCAACCGGTGTAATCGCACCAGTGCGTCCCACTTGGAACTCTACATTCTCAACCACCGTTACAGCTTCCTCAGCGGGAAATTTATAAGCAGTAGCCCAACGCGGAGCACGAGCAACAAAACCCATTTTTTGCTGTAGGGCAATATCATCCACTTTATAAACAACACCGTCTATTTCATAAGTTAAAGACGGTCTTTTTTGTGCAATCTTGTCGTAAAAATCATGACAAGCATCTTTACCTATAACACGTTTTACTTCGCTTGAAACGGGTAAGCCCCAAGCCTTTAGTTGTTCAATACGTTGATATTGACTATTCGCCAACTCACCTTCAAAAACGCCCACTGCGTAACAATAAAAAGCTAATGGACGTGCAGCGGCTATTTTAGAATCTAACTGGCGTAAGCTTCCGGCGGCGGCATTGCGAGGATTAACAAAAGGTTTTTCACCTGCGGCAATCAAGCCTTTATTTAATTTGTCGAACCCTGCTTTTAACATAAACACTTCACCACGTACTTCTAACACCGCGGGTATATTCTCCCCTCGAAGTTTGAGTGGTAAGTTTGTAATGGTTTTAACATTTTCTGTTACATTTTCGCCAGTTAGGCCATCACCTCGAGTTGCCGCTTGAACCAACACACCATTTTCATAAATAATACTAGCTGCTAAGCCATCTAGTTTTGGTTCAATACAAAAAGCAGTTTCAGCTAGAGGGGATTTATCCATCACACGCTGCATAAAATCATTTAATGAGTCGCTATCAAACACATTATCCAAACTCAACATAGGTAATTGATGTGTTACTTGTTCAAACTTTGATAAAGCTGCACCACCTACCTTTTGAGTGGGTGAATTAATCGAAACTAAATCAGGGTTTTCTATTTCAAGTTTTTGTAAAGCTTGGAAAACACGATCATATTCCGCATCAGGGACCGAAGGTGCATCCTGTACATAATATTGATAATTATATTCCTCTAATAATTCGCTTAGTTGTTGTATTTTTTGTTCTACTGTTTGCTTATTATCACTCATCAGTCTTTGCTCTTATTTATTTGTTTTTACTAATAAAAAAACCTCGTAAACGAGGTTCTTCTAGAAAGTGGTAAATACCCTTTCAATGTTATTGGTATTGTTGTAAACGCTGACGATACTCCATAAATTGTTCAGGGGTAAATTTCTCTCTTTTTTCATTTAAAACTTCACAGTCAAATTCTTCTGCAGCTTGCTCTACTGCCCGCAACATCATATCGAAGGATTTATTTACACTAATTTTATCATTTGGGGCGGTGAAGAAAAATGAAATACCAGGAGAGTTAAATTGTTCCATATAATCTAAATCAAAGGTACCCGGTGCCATCATATTAGCGATGCTAAATAATACTTCACCAGTGCCGTCTGAATGCTCATGTCGATGGAAAATATTCATATCACCATAACGAAAACCCGAGGTTAAAAAGAATTGTAATAGTTCATGACCACCTAAACGTTCGCCTTTTTTAGCTGCGATATTAAAAATAAATAATTCATCGGGCAGCTTTTGTTCAACTTGGCTAGTTTGCGCAGTTTCACTTACTTGCTTAGCGTCGATAGCTTGTTTAGGGTCAGTAGCTTTAATATCACCTTTATTTGCTAATTCAATATCACTGATGATCTGATCGACACTGGTGATATTATTTACATCAGGATGTTGTTTGCTTTCAGGCTCAAGTTTATCAATCACTTGATCTTTTTCGTCTTGAAATACAATAGGATCGGTATCCTTGTTGTCTTCTTGTGCATCAATATTAAAATTGATCACCTCTGACTGTTCTTTATCGTCTGAAAGATGTGAAGAAAAAGCCATTGAATCAAAGTCACGCTCACGGTTGACTGAGTTAGATGATTGTTTATCTTGATCATTAAAGGATTCGTCCCCTTCTTCCAATTCATCATATTGCTCTTCTTGTTCAGCGAGCAAGGCTAATTTATTTTTCCTGTTGAGTAAAAAACCATGGATTAATACACCGGCAATAGCCAAAATACCAATTGCAATAAGAATAGGTTGAAAGTGCTGCATTATTGATTCTCTTGATTGATCATAGATAACTTTATGTCCCTTAAATTACCTTGTATCAAGCTGTGCGTCTATCATTTGCCACTAATTTTTTGCAAAACTGCTAAGGAATTTATAAAAGCGATCAATAATTAGCGAATATTTGCACATTATTTCCATCTACAATTCACATGCATTGATTTTTGTATCTTGAATGACAACCGCTATACAAGGTAATATCATCTGATATAACAATGACAAGGTTTAATCATGAACAATGAACGTTTAATTCATCAGCCATTATCTGGCATAGGGTATTTATTTAAAGGTGTGCAACTTCTTCGCCATCCTCAACTAAGAATGTTTGTACTCATTCCATTATTTATTAACGTATTGATTTTCGCCAGTGCATTCTGGTTTTTATTTTCTAGCATTACCGATTGGATAGATGCTTACATGCAGCAACTTCCATCTATTTTAACTTGGCTATCCTATGTGCTTTGGCCAATTATTATTTTTTCTATTTTATTTTTATTCTCATTTATATTTTCGACTATCGCGAACCTAATTGCCGCACCATTCAATGGTTTGTTAGCAGAAAAAACTGAAATGTTATTAACCAATAAGCCTATCAATGATGAAGGTTGGCAAGATTTATTTAAAGATTTACCAAGGATATTTAAACGAGAATGCCAAAAATGGCTGTATTTCTTACCTCGTATTTTAGGTTGTTTAATTCTATTTTTAATACCAGTGGTGGGCCAAACCGTCGCGCCTATTATTTGGTTTATCTTTGCAGGTTGGATGATGGCAATTCAGTACGCTGACTACCCCTTTGACAACCATAAAGTTTCTTTTGCTAGCATGCGCACCATTTTAGGGAAACGCTACGGTAAAAATATTACTTTCGGAATGGTAATTAGCCTCTGCACTACGTTACCTATTTTAAACTTTATTATTATGCCAATTGCCGTTTGTGGTGCAACTGCTGCTTGGGTTGACATCTATAAAAATCAAGCGCTAACAATAGACCAATAAACACAAAAAAAATCAACCATAAATTCAATGACCATTACTAAGCTGAACCGACTACTAAACTGCACCTACAAAAAAACCTATCCTGATCATTCGATCAGCGATAGGTTTATATTTGAAGTTCATCAATGACAAACTAAAAATATCAATCGTCATCCGAATAGGACGAGATCGATACTTCCAACTTAGTCTATAGGTAATTAAGCAGCGAAGTTCTTAGCTACAAATTCCCAGTTAACTAATGCCCAAAAACCATTTAGGTAGTTAGGACGTACATTGCGGTAATCAATGTAATAAGCATGTTCCCATAAATCAACAGTTAGAAGTGGTGTAGTACCTTCTTCAGTTAATGGAGTACCTGCATTTGATGTATTTACGATTTCTAATGAACCATCTGCTTTTTTAACTAACCAAGTCCATGAAGAACCAAAGTTGTTAACAGCTTTATCATTTAACTGTGCTTGGAATTCAGCAAAAGAACCAAATTTTGCATCGATAGCAGCTGCAAGTTCACCCGTAGGTTCGCCACCAGCGTTAGGTGCTAAACAGTTCCAGTAAAAGGTATGGTTCCAGATTTGTGCAGCATTGTTAAAAACGCCACCTTCAGAAGTTTTAATGATTTCTTCTAGAGATTTTTCAGCAAGATCAGTACCTTCAACTAAACCGTTTAATTTAGCAACGTAAGTAGCGTGGTGCTTACCATGGTGAAACTCTAATGTTTCAGCTGAAATGTGTGGTTCTAATGCATCTTTTGCGTAAGGTAATGCTGGTAATTCAAAAGCCATTTTAAATTCTCCTAATAGAGGCTGAGGGGGATATCAATTTTAGCGACCATTTATACTTTCTTTATGAATAAAAAGCCACAACAAAAATTGAGCTAGATCATTTTTTATCTATGGTAGAATAATCGCAAATTCATAGTAAGATTGCACGCTTAGAACTGATATAATGTGCAATTAATTAATAATATGCTGTCGTTAGAGGAAAAATAATGGAAACTTTAGATAAAATCAAAGAACAATTAAACGAAAACACTATTTTGTTATACATGAAGGGATCGCCTAAATTACCAAGTTGTGGTTTCTCTTCACAAGCTTCACAGGCTTTAATGCAATGTGGACAACCGTTTGCTTACGTTGATATTCTACAAAACCCTGATATTCGTGCTGAACTACCAAAATATGCTAACTGGCCTACTTTTCCACAATTATGGGTAGAAGGTGAGCTTGTAGGTGGTTGCGATATTATTTTAGAAATGTTCCAACAAGGCGAATTACAACCGTTAATTACCGCTGCGGCTGAAAAAGCAAACGCAGCAGAGTAATAATTAAGCATGGTACTGCTTAAGTGTTCCTTAAGCAGTACCTGTTTATAAAGGCTAGCACAATCTTGGTTGTGCTAGCCTTTATATCTACCTGATACCTTTATCTGCCTCCAACTATACTGCTCAACTGCTTTTGCAACTCACATCTGAATAAGCAACACCAACATTATTATAAGCACCAATTCGATAGCAATAAGTATTACCTTGTTTTACTTTTTCATCTAAATAAGTCGTTTCATCCATTTCTAAGGCAGTTAATAATATAAACTCGCCGCTTTCACTGGTACTTCTCTCAATCAAAAAGCCTTCTTCATTATCGGCTAGATCTTCCCAATGTACTTCAATCGAAATATAGTCTGGCAACAAGTCAATGGCATTATTAGAGCGTCCATCTACCACAGAGCCATCAACTTGCTTTTCAACACCTAGTTCAGCCTTAGCTAACGCTTCGGCATTTTCCTCATCAACATCGACAGCACAACCTGCTAATGGTAGTAAAATTATTAACGTAGCCAATTTACACCATTTTATTTTTTTCATCTTTATCTTCATCACTTTTACACAATACCTTTATAGAGCCACTTACATACAATTAAGACCACACCAAATGATCAATTAATTTCCAGTACCTATGGACCCTATAGATGACAAAAGATTCAATCAAAAACAAAAAACATCAAAACCAAGATTACTGATGGACTTAATAAAACAACATTAAACTAAAAAATCAGACACTTAAAAGTTAAAACGTGAATAAAAACAATAAATTAAAATCAAATAATTATATATTGGATGGGTAATATATTGAAATATAAAGAGTTCTAAAATTAATTTAATTATTTTTAATTAAAGGTGAAAATAAATGCTTATTACCAGCCACCCAATGCTTTATAACGGTTAACCATGTAATAAAATAGTTCAGCGGTGACTTCAGTATCATAGAGAGCAGAATGTGCTTCTTTATTATTATAATCAACTCCAGCCTCAGCACAGGCTTTGGCTAATACCGTTTGACCTAATGTCAAACCCGCCATACTTGCAGTATCAAATGATGCAAAGGGATGAAAAGGGACACGCTTTAGTTTGCAGCGGTCGGTTGCTTTATTAATAAAGCCTTGGTCGAATGAGGCATTGTGCGCAACAATAATGGCACGATTACACTCGTTCAATTTTTGATATTTACGTACTTTTTTAAAAATTTCGGTTAATGCCTCACGCTCATCAACAGCGTTACGTAAAGGATTAAAAGGGTCTATTCCTGTGAAGCTAAGCGCTTTAGGATCTAATTCAGCCCCTTCAAATGGCATCACATGGAAATGAATTTTATCCACGCTTTTTAAGTACCCTTGTTCATCCATTTCAGGAAAAATGGCTGCGATTTCTAAAATCGCATGACACTGAGGATCTAATCCTGATGTTTCAATATCAATTATAACTGGGTAATACCCTCTAAAACGCGCTGCTAATTGGTTATCCATTTCATCTCACTATTAAATAAAGTCAGAGGATTATGCCAGAAAGTGGTAAAAATCGCATAATTTTACTAAAGATATTTATCCCTCTGTCGATATAAGTAGCAGTGTTTAAAAATATCGAGCAACTATGAAAAATATTATGATCAAAAATATTTATCCTTTACTATTAATGATGACAGCTATGCCAGCGCTTTCTGCTAATAAGCAGTACAATGCAGGTTTGGATAATTCTAACTGGTATTTGAGTAGTTCATCACCGATACAGTGCACACTTGAGCACCCTATTCCTCGTTATGGTCAGGCTAACTTTGTGGTCAAAGCGAGTAAAAAAATCAATTTAGACTTCAAACTAGACAGTCGACGAGCAATGCCAACCTCTGAAGTGGTGCAATTAAAATCCGTGCCCCCACAATGGCGACCAGGCGCAGTACCTGAGTTAATTGACACAGTCACATTCCATCAACAATTTGATGGTTACGTAACCAGACAAAGTGCATGGCGCATGCTAAATGAACTTGAAAGAGGTCAATACCCAACCTTTTATTTTCATGATTGGTACAACAATAATCAAACGGTCAGTGTCGGACTTTCTTCAATCAATTTTAATAAAAGTTATGATGATTTTAATAATTGTATCTCACGTTTATTGCCCTACAATTTTGATGATATTTCTTACAGTATTTTACGCTATAAAAAAGATGGGTCACTATTAACGCAATTTTCTAAAAAACGCCTAAAAATGATTGGTGATTACATAAAACATGATAAAACGATCAATGTCATTTTGGTGGCGGGTTACTCTGATAGTTATGGTGAAATTAGTGCCAATACAGTGTTATCTGAAAAAAGAGCTAACTCTGTAAAAAAATATTTATCGGAAATAGGGTTTAATAACGATAAAATTAAAGTCTCTGGTTTTGGTGAAAAACACCATATCGCCGATAATAGAAGCGTACTAGGCAGAGAACAAAATAGACGTGTGGTTATTTCAATTGAGAAAGAAGAGATATAACGCCTATTTAATTACGATACTTCGCTATTAGGTATATAAATTACTTTATCAAGCAGACTGTCAATATCAAATAATATAGATTGAGTGAGTTCTGTTGTGTCCTTGATCAACATCGATAAATTAGGAATTTTTTGTAAGCTGCATATAAGCACAATATTGCTGTAATCAGTAAACTCAACCAAAGCTATATGAGGAAATTGCTTTTTTATTGCCGACAAAGCATTGAATAACTGCAGGTTTGTATCTGCTTGAAGATTGATCATGAGCACAGCCTGATCACAAGTTATATTCACAATTTGCTGATAGAAGTGATCAGAAAATAAAAAATATGGGCTTTTCTCTCCGATAAACAAATCACAAATAACCACATCATAGACCTCAGTAGTGTGATCTACATATTGCTCCGCTTTTTGACAAAAAACTTTTACTTCCTTCGGTAAATTAAAGTAACTTGTCGCCATGTCGATAATCGATTGTGAAGCCTCAACGGCAGTCAATGTTAAGTTGGGTATGGTAACCAATGCACGCTCTAAACCTGCTCCCCCCAATCCTAAATTTAAAATTGAAAGTGGCGGTTGTTTAAAGAGTAAAAATAGTAGTAATGACCGAGAAACTGGCGTTAAAATTTGTGTCGGTTTATGTTTGTTCATCACTGATTGTGTAGAGAAACCAGCATATTCGAACCACTTTAATTGCTCTGTTTCTTTAACTACCAATAACCCCCCATCAATCATTTTCTGTTCAACAATAAAAGAGTCTTCCATTAATAATGCTTCACTATCCATGGCAGCTTAATTCCTAGGTGAAAGTAGATAAAGGTCGAATTAACATTATCATTAAATAAAAGAAATGCAGTCCAAGTGTGGGTTATTAATGGTTACTTCAAGTGTGGCAATAGTTTCTAACACTATATGACGTTCGACATTATCAATGCTCATCTTAATGCACTCTTCCCTTTCATTATTACGCCCAGTATCCATTGCAACTCCTTCAAGCGTTTTTCCTGTTTTTAACAAAATTTTGATTGGATAATGGTACATGCACACTATTTCAATGGTGTCGTAATGCTCGCAATTTATCATGGCATTTATCCTTTTATACGGAAAGCTGTTTGTACATACTATAATTAGTCAGCGCTACACCCGCTCGAATGACTTTGTTTTCACTCTCAATTTCAAAAGCAAATTTTTCAAAAAAAGGTTTAGCGACAATCGATGCATGGACGGTTAAACGCCTTAGACCCGCTTGAACAGCAATAGTACAAACATACTGTAATAATGAAGATGCTATGCCTTGTCGTTGCAAAGCAGGTGCAACGAAGAGGCAACCAATGTATCCCTTAGAATCTAACTCAATAAATCCAGCTATTTTATTATCGATAAGCAACAGGTATGGTTTGCTGATCAGTAAGCGCTTTTGCCATTTATGATTATCAACGATACCCGCAGTCCAAGCCTTTTTTTGCGCTTGTGAGTATAGATCATCTTGTATCGCATGTACTGCGTCATGTAAGACCTCAGCGACTTCAGCAGAACGTTGCGGAGTATATTCGACTATTTTCATATATCCTCATATATCGTCATTGTTGTAACACGACATGATCGCTATATTGAACATCTCAAGTTTTGAAAGTCATTTATAAGTTTTTGTCTGTATTACCATAGGGATACTTTATATGGCCGTATCTAATGACTAATATCGCTAACACAATGATAAGAATGGATGCAGATAACCCTAGCATTCTTATTGTGTCCAAATTTTTCATATCTAAAATCATATATCTCGCTAATGCAACGACGGTGATATAGAGTGGCATACGTACAGGCAAACGTCCTGATTTTAAATATAAACTCACCATCGCAAAGACTTCTAAATAAATAAACAGAAGGAGTAAATCCGACAATGTCACCTCTCCGTTAGAAATCACTATCCAGACTTCATTCGCCATGGCAACCACGGTTAATAATGCAATAACGAATAACCCAATATGCTCGACTAAGGATAACGCTCTATATCCTGCTTTCTTAACCTTTAACACTGGAATACTCCTTGAAACGAATTGTAATAATGAAGTGGTCTATTCTATTCTTGAATTCAGCTTAGATACAACTGAATTCAATTGATAAATGCATGCCCTTATTTGTCAGATTAAGCATTACTGATTTTTGAACCTAGTAATACACTATTACTTATTTTATTGCTGATTGCTTTTATCGGAGGTGGTTGTCTATGGTTAACTTTAGTATGTGTTTCATTTTTTCTGTCGCTAATTGTTCAGTATGTAAAATATAATGAATTTACAAGCTTGCCACTCTATTTCTACCTTGTTGTTTTGCATTATATAATGCCTGATCCGCTCTATTTATGAACGTATCAATTGTATCTTCGGCTTTAAAGCTTGCGACACCAAAACTTCCCGTTATATGATTCACCGTTTTAAACTGATGATTGTCAACAGCCACTCTTAGTTTCTCTGCTAGTTTTAACGCACCATTTAAATCAGTTTCGTTACAGATAATCAAAAACTCTTCTCCTCCCCACCTACCTACAGTATCAATAACACGCGCATTATTTTTTAAAATACTAGCCATTTCAACTAGGCATTGATCACCAACAATATGTCCAAAATTGTCATTAACTTTTTTATAATGGTCGATATCAAACATAATAATACTTAGTGGGTGTGCAAAACGTTTTGATTGCTCTATTTGTAAATTAAGCACTGAATCAAGTTCCAATCTATTGATTAAATTAGTTAGTGCGTCTGTTTTCGCTAGTGTTAGCGCATTCTCTTCTAATTTTTTTTGATAAGTAATATCCGTTGAAATACCTAAAATACCGATAATGAGGTTAGGCGATGTTTCTGAATAGAGAGGTGTTTTCACTTCAAGGTAAACTTTCTTATCAGCACTATCTTCATTGATAGTAATTTCTTCTCTAGTTTCCTGACCAGACAAAACCTTCAAGTCTATTTCTCTTAACTTTTCTACTATTTCAGGGGAAAATAATTGTTGGTCTCGAATTAAATGCAAATCTTCAGCTGCGCATTTAAATAAGTCCAGAGTGTATTTATTAGCGTAAATATATTTTGATTCAGTATCTTTTATATAAACAAATGACTGCAGATTATCTAACGCAGCATGCAGCCCTCTGAGTTTATTAAGGTGATTTGATATCATGAACAATCCTTTGGCTCGTTTTTATGAATGACATATAACTGTATTTTTTGAATATGGATACTGCACTATAAGATATTAGTAAATTGACCCGATAAGGCATTAAAGAGGCAATAAGGTTTCATTCACTTAAGGACAACTGATATTTTGCTATTTAAAATTAGTTTGATATCGGTGTAGCTTTATCTCAAACACCAATATGCGGCTGTAAAACACATGACATGCAACATACGTCAGGAAAACATAACTAGAAAAGCGAGATCTACCAGTAAATATATTATTTACCTTAATTCAGTATTGCACATAACTTCTTGTTAACCGACTAGACTATGTCTAACTCTGCCCCCATGACGGCTTGCTCATTTAACTATCTCAAATAATGAAGGTTATAAAATTTATACTATAAATCGTTAATCTAAAAGGAAAATAGTCTCATATTTGGTTTTTATCTGGTAACTGCTTATTATTTCATCAAGCAGTAAATTGGCAATGATTCCTTAACTATTGATTTAAAATGACATTACACTTTGTTATCTTAATAAAGTGACACAATACTTATAGCAGTAATATAGGTAGGTAACGGTTACTTTCAAATGACTTTCATTATTAATTTAAGGAAAAAATATGCTTTCTGGTGTATGCATTGGTACCAATGACTTAGCAACTTCCGGTGCTTTTTATGATCAAGTATTAGCCACAATTGGAATGACTTGTATCGTATCTGATGAGCAAGAAAGAGGTTATGCGGGTAAAGATGGCAAAGTGACATTCTTCTTAATCTTACCGTTTAATAAACAACAGGCAACATTTGGTAATGGCACACAAGTCATGTTTTCTGCTCCAGATCCTGAGTCAGTAAGGGCTTTCCATGCGGCGGTATTAAAATGTGGTGGTAGCGATGAAGGGTTACCCGGACCACGTGATTATCACCCTGATTACTATGGCGCCTACGCGCGTGACCTTGATGGCAACAAACTGAATATATCAGTGGTTTTTTGATTCAAAAATGACCAGTAAATGTTAATAAAAGTGCGCTACAAGGCACTTAAACGCATTCACTGGCATAAATTAATGTAGGAACTTCTTCAAGGGGTACAGGTTTTGAAAAGTAATAGCCCTGTGCATAGTCACAACCTAGTTCTATCAACAGGTCTAATTGTTGTTGGGTTTCCACTCCCTCTGCGAGTACTGCTACTTTCAATATTTTACCAAGCTTGATGATATGTTTTACAAAGTTTTTATCCAATTTTGTTTGGCAGACTTTATCGATCAAGCTACGATCTAGTTTCAATTTATCAATTGATAAATAAAAATTTCGAATCAAGCTTAATGATGAATAACCTGTTCCAAAGTCATCGATGGAAATGTGCATGCCTAACGCTTTAATTTGCAACATATTAGCAGATAGCATACTCGCATTAGTGATAGAACTCGTTTCGGTTATTTCTAATTCAAGCAAGTTCGTTGGACAACCTGTTTGATCGAGAATAACTTGTATACGTTCAATAAAGGTACTCATTTCCATTGTTTTAAAGGAAACATTAATCGCAATACGTGGCACTACCATGGCGCCTATCTTCCATTTCACTGATTGCCTACAAACTTTCTCAAAAACCCAGAGATCAAATTCGAAATGCAACCCAATGTCTTCCGTAATAGCAACAAAAATATCAGGAGCAATGTACCCTAATGATTCATCATACCAACGAGACAGCGCTTCAAAACCAATCAGTTTATTCGTTTTAATATCATATTGAGGTTGGTAATGTAGCTGTATTTTATCTTGAGCTATTGCCAGCGGTAATGCATCGGTAATTAGCTTTTTATTTAATAATTCATCGGTTGGCTCTGGAGGTGCAATATAATACTTATTAATACTATATCTTCTGGCTTTTTGCTTTTCAGTTTCTGCAGCTATCTGCATGGAATGGTAACTAGTATATTCAAACCCTGGTGAACTAACTCCTATACTAAAAGACTTATTTATTTCAATGTCTGCTGAAATAGCGATGGGTTTAATTAAATCTGAGCAGAGATGTTTACAAATCAATTCTATTTTATTCATTAATCGGTGCGAGGATAAGTTGCAATGATCTTCAATTAAAATAGCAAATTTTGCATTTGAATAACGAATAACAAAGCCAAAATCTTTGGCTGATTGCTGTAATCGCTTACCTAACATCACTAAATACTGGTCACCTACGAAATAATCATAACGATAATTAATCGTCGAAAAATTATCGACTTCGATAATAATCAACACCAGCTCTTTCAAGCCGAGGTACTTGTTATTGGTTAAATAATTAATTCTAGAAGTTAATGCCCAGCCGTTAGGTAACTCAGAGATTGGATCAATTGACTTATTTTTTGCGATACAAAAATGTAATATGAAAGTATTATTACCTTGAGCAACACAGTGTAATTTAACAGCAACAACATAGTGTAAATGATTAAACATGCCTGCAGTAGCAAAGACCCCCTCTTCCGTCGCAATCGATGCCGTACATAATGTCTGCAAATTAGTAAACTCACTATTTTCTGATAGTACTAGTTTATTTTCTACAGGCATATGCTTTAGTTGCTGAGTAGTGAACCCAAATAGATCAGTAAAAGCCTCGTTACAATCCATAATAATGCCATTATGAATGCTTAACGCCGCTAATAATGTTTTCCGATTATTTGTCATACTAGAACTCACCAAATTTTTGATAATGATAGACTTTATGCTAAGCCTTTAGGTAATTTTTTATTAAGTATATCAAACAATGGCTACTAATAATGAGCAATCATCAACCTTCATTTGTCCTTATTACTTGATAATACAAAGACTTTTATGCCTGATAAATGCAGCAAAGTGTAGTCATCAAAATAAAAACTAGCAATGTCCTCGTTAAAATATAAATAGGATCGGGCGCTAGAATTAGCAAAGTCTGTGAACTAGATTCAATAAATATACTTTCCTTTTCATAAACAAACCTAACACTTTTTTAAAGCATTCTTCGATAAAATGCGAAAACTGATTAGAACCTCATCAGTAATTAATAGAACCGTATGCTATAACGTGTATCACATTTAAACAGTTATATAGTGCAGCAAAGATAACTGTTAATATCAAGTACAACCATAAAAAATAACTAAAAAAGGAATAGATATGGATGCATTTGTATCCGAGCAAATCGACAACAACACTTTAAGGTCCCATCCGTGGACTCATATGATAGAAAATAAGCAATTTATTTATATCGATTTTAAAAAAAGGCCTGATTTGATCCGTACTTCATTAGAAGATCTTATTCCTTTTAAGAAGTGGGCATTTACTGAAACGTTTTATTCGTTAATTGAATGGATAAACAGTACAAAATCCTTACTGGAAAGTAATGATTGCACATTTACTGAAGTTGAAAATAACCCCGACCAACAATATCCTTTTGCAAAAAAATGCAGTGGCCGCTTGATGATTTTATTTCGTAACTTGCCAGAAAATTGTCAACAAAAAAGTATTCAATGGTTAGTTAATAATCTATTGATCCAGATTTCAAGTATAAAACCAGGATTTAAAGCAGGCGCAATATGCGTATCAACATCACCGACTTGCTATTTATCATTAGGGGATGGTCTAGATAGTGGAGGCATGGGTTACCAAGTGACATTAAACTTCCTCGCTTATGGAAAAAATGAACGACGCTGTTATGAAAACATGCAGCAAGTATTAGAGACGGCACAAAGTAGTCTACAGCGAATCAACAAAAGCATCTTGAATGGCGACGTAGATGAACTTTATAACTAGCTAAATAAACTACCTTTTGCGTCTCTAACTATAAATGAAAGCATTTAAAAATTGACGTTAATTAGGTACATGAATTGAAGTTAAATATTTCACTTCTTCCATCACCACATAAGTTTTTGAATTTTTTATATCGGGTAATAATAGTAAAGTTTCTGTCAGAACTTTACGATACGCTGACATATCAGCGACACGGGTTTTTAATAAATAATCAAAATCGCCGGACACCAAATGGCATTCCAAAATAGAGTCAAGCTGTGTTGCGGCTTTATTAAAGCGTTCAAAAACATCTGGGCTAGATCGTTTTAATGTCAGCTCAATATAAACAAGCAATGATGAATCTAAATACTGCGGATCTAACAATGCTGTATAAGACTTGATAACACCTTGTTTTTCTAATCTTTTCACTCTTTCTAAACAAGGTGTTGCACTTAGTCCTACTTTTTGAGAAAGCTCCACATTAGAGATCCGGCCATTTTTCTGTAATTCTCGTAATATATTACGATCAACTCTATCTAGTGACATCAACCACACCTTTGTTATTAAATAGTTTTATTATCTTATTAAGAATACTTTAAAAGGATTATATTCATATATACACGTTACCATTCAAGATGCGAAGTTCAGCAAGTTGTGAGGTGAGTCGTTAGCGAGAAAAGCCATTCTACGTTGCAGCATTCGATAAGAACTAGCAATTTAAGGTGTAAAAGCTTGTTTTTACGCCTACCGATAGAGAATTAACTAAGTTAATTGCTCGAAAGGTCATCATGTCGCGCCTTGCCTTGCTGTCCGCTCTAACGACTAAATAAAGCATCTCGATTGGTAACGGGTGTAACTAATGAATAAACAAAAAATTACAGTGAATATAACTTTTTTCAATTGTTTATACTATTTCTATCAAATATTTATTTGTAACCGCCTAATAATCAACTTCATTAACATTGAAAGGAAAAAATTATGCATATCGGTGTACCTAAAGAAATCAAAAATCATGAATATCGCGTTGGTATGGTACCAGCAAGTGTGCGTGAGTTAGTACAAAATGGCCATGCTGTGACTGTTGAAAAAGGTGCAGGAAATGGAATTGGCTTCACTGACCAAGATTATATTGCAGCAGGAGCAAGCATTGAAGAGCAAGCGAGTACTATTTTTGCCAACGCAGAGATGATTGTTAAGGTGAAAGAACCTCAAGCCAGTGAGCGTGCGATGTTACGTGAAGGCCAGATTCTATTCACGTATTTACACCTAGCACCTGACCTGCCACAGACTCAGGAGTTAATTGATTCAAAAGCAGTGTGTATCGCCTATGAAACAGTCACTGATACAAAAGGCGGTTTACCCCTCTTAGCGCCGATGTCAGAAGTAGCAGGACGTATGGCGATTCAAGCTGGCGCACAATCATTAGAAAAATCAAATCAAGGTAGTGGTATGTTGTTAGGTGGAGTACCAGGCGTTGCGCCCGCGAAAGTAGTGATTATTGGTGGTGGCATGGTGGGTAATAATGCAGCTCAGATGGCAGTCGGTTTAGGTGCAGATGTGACTATTTTAGATCGTAATATTAATACATTACGTAACCTAGATATTCAATTTGGCAGCAGAGTTAAAGTGCTTTATTCAACAACAGATATACTGGAAGCTGAAGTATTAGCGGCGGACCTTGTGATTGGAGCGGTATTAATTCCAGGGGCTGCTGCACCTAAATTAGTAACACGGGAGCACATTGCTAACATGAAACCTGGCTCTGCGATTGTAGATGTTGCGATTGACCAAGGCGGTTGTTTCGAAACATCGCATGCCACCACTCATCAAGATCCTACTTTCATTGTTGACGAAGTGGTTCACTACTGTGTTGCAAACATGCCGGGTGCAGTTGCCCGTACTTCGACCTTTGCACTCAACAATGCAACATTACCTTATATCATCAAACTCGCCAACCTAGGTTATAAAGCCGCATTACAAAAAGATAAAGGCTTGCTAGAAGGATTAAATGTGATTGATGGGAAAATAACCTGTGAAAGTGTCGCAGTTGCACACAACCTTGCTTATGTTACTGCAGCATCAGCCCTTGCAAGTTGAACTATTGAACTATTGAACTATGTTATGTAGCTGAGCTGTTGATGTAAGGAAAGTATTTAACATTATCACTTAAGAACCTCTTTGCTATAGATAAGCATCGAGGTTTTTTAAGTATTGGGGTTGATAACCGTGGGATAGATAAAAACCCTTGTAAATAATACTCAGTTTATAGCCGCCATTATCACAATAACCTTGCAGTCTTCCAGTTACAAATGTAAGGGAAATCACCGTTATCTCCATAAATAACCTTTTACTTATTGTAAGCTAAGGTTATTTATAACCGCAGTCTCGTAAACGTTTATAAACGGTATTTCGACTGACCCCTAATTCTAATGCTGTTTTAGATATGTTACAGCTTAAAGACTGATATAAGTTAACAATATTCATATCATCCGCATCAAGTTTAATAGTGTTTTCAGACTCTTCTATGCTTGGATTTTTTTCTGGCATCAACGCCGTTACATTATCATTGAGTTGATCTTCCATATCGGCAAAAAAATCATCGGGTAAATATTGTAAATCAATCGCTTCATCCTCTGACATAGCTTGTGCAATTTGAATCACACTCACTAGTTGTCTGATGTTACCTGGCCAAGGATGTTGGCAGAATCGTTGCATTGTACGCTCAGTGATCAGTGCTTGTTTTTTGTTTTCAGCATAATAATTTAATAAAAACTGGATCAGTGCACGACGGTCAGTACGATCACGTAATGCCGGTAATTCAATATTTAATCCACTCACTCGATAATACAAATCTTGTCGGAAGGTACCCGCTTTTACGGCTTCTTTTAAGTTACAGTTAGTTGCAGAAACCAATTTAAAATCAACAGGGTAAGATTCAGTACTCCCTAATGGATTGACTCTTCTTTCTTGTAAAACTCTTAATAGACGCGCTTGAACATTGAGCGGCATATCACCGATTTCATCCAAGAATAAAGTGCCTTTATCCGCCTTACGTATCAGCCCAATATAACCTTTACTGTTTGACCCAGTAAAGGCGCCCTTTTCATAACCAAATAATTCTGACTCCACTAAGTCCTGTGGAATAGAAGCACAATTTACCGTGATCATATTATGTTTATGGCGTTGGCTAGAATAATGTAACGCTTTCACAAACACTTCTTTACCTACTCCCGTTTCGCCACGAATTAAAATAGGGATATCTTTATCAACAATTTTTTTACTTTGTAAAATAGCCTTGGCTAACGTCGGGTCACCTAAATTAAGCTCATCCAACGTAAACTTATGCTGTTCGGAAACATGTAATTTTTGATGGTCTGGCGCTAAACTCCTAAAGTCTAAAATACGTGGTGCTGTTTGCTGAGGTTTATGTAAAACCCCATGCATTCGATAATTATTGTTAGTCATCAATGGTACTTGAAAATCTTCTGGTTGATTTAATAATTGGCTGATATTGACTTCGAAAATATCCGTAATATTCACCAATTTTAAATCACTACAAAGTATCAGTTCAGCACGACGATTTGCCGAAATGATCAGACCTGTTTCATCGAATACGATCAACGCTGACCATTGACTATCAATGTTTTCAGAACTTGTATTTATGCGCAAAATATAATGATTATTTTTAAAGTGCGATATGATCAACTGATTTTCTATCGCTTGTGACATTATTTTCACCATACCTAAGGTATGCCATTCTGGTAAATAAGTATCACTTGAAATATCAATGACCCCAAGCATTTGTCTATCTACACCATAAATAGGTGCTGCTGAGCCTGTCATAAATCGATTCGCAATTAAAAAGTGTTCATCATGATTAATTTGTACAATACTACCTGTCTCTATCGCAGTACCAATTGCATTGGTACCTAACGACAACTCTTGCCAATTAGCACCCGGCGTAAATAACGCTTTATGCTGTGGTTTAAAACGTTGCTCGCCCCAGCTTTTTATCACACAGCCTTGACCATCAGCTAGCATCACTTGGCTATTACTATTCGCCAGCAAATTTTCGTAAAACGGCAATACTTCATAGTGCGTGGTTTCAAGTAGTTGATGGTGCTGTTCAAGTGAAGAAGACAATTCACCTCGGTCTAAGTGTTCGATGTCTGGGCTTGAATGATGTGACAGACCTGACTCACGGCAACGTTGCCACGAGTTTGAAATGAGTTCTTCATGTTCAATAAATTCAGGTGCTGTTCGAGTCATGATATTCCCTTTTGAATGAAACTAAATGGTATACCCGTATAGAAGAAAAAATATAGGCGATGAAATTTTCAGGAAGCACAGTATGATTAGAATCTTTTAACAAAGACAGATTATCGATCACAAAAATATAACAAATAAGGGAGTAAAACTAAGTTCTGCGATGGCTGACGTTATTCTATCAATGCGTAATTTTTTTATTTAATGCTCATAAAAACAGATGAAAAATAAATTAATAACAATAAAAACAAACACATAAATTATTTTATTTTATAACGTAATGCTTATCAGCAACATTGATTACCTTTTATCAATGATGCGACAAGTTTGACCATTAAACACAATATTGAAATTAAACGACTCAGATCACTCATTTCCGTTAACAATTTGTTCACATAGTTAACAACTCGCTCATTTTATTAAAAATTGAACACTTTCACCGCTCCCCCAAAAAACAAAATAAAATAATTAATATCAACAACTTATCGACAAATTGTTTTTTGGCATGGATTTCGCTATACCCACTGATATGTTAATCAAATAGTGAAATTTAACGGTACCTTGTTTTATTTCGTTGTAACTAAATGGAGATTATCGCGCTATGTCCCTGACATTGGAAAATGTGACACAGATTGTAGATGGCCAGTATTACATTAATAAAGCCAACCTGACCTTTGAGCCAGGTTCCTTTAATGTATTACTAGGACGAACTTTATCTGGTAAAACAAGCTTAATGCGTTTGATGGCGGGGTTAGAAAAACCGACATCTGGTCGCGTTCTCATGCACGGTATTGATATGACGGGTGTATCAGTGCAAAAACGAAATATCTCGATGGTTTATCAACAATTCATTAATTACCCGAATATGAGTGTATACGACAATATTGCATCCCCATTACGCTTAGCCAAAGCATCAGAAAAAACTATCAAAGAGAAAGTAATGGAAATAGCTGAAATGCTACGTATCACCCCCTTCTTATCACGTTTGCCATTAGAGCTTTCAGGTGGACAACAACAGAGAACGGCGATGGCGCGTGCTTTAATCAAAGACGCAGATCTTATTTTATTTGATGAGCCCTTAGTAAATTTAGATTATAAATTGCGTGAAGAATTACGTATTGAAATGCGTGAATTATTTGCCCAAAGAAACACTATTGCGGTGTATGCAACCACGGAACCTAATGAAGCATTAGCGTTAGGCGGCACCACTACGATTTTGCACGAAGGTCAGATTATTCAAACAGGGCCAACAGCAGAAACTTATCATTCACCTTGTAACGTGATTGCGGCGACTTTATTCAACGAACCCCCTATCAATATGATCAAAGGACATATTACTGAAAATGAAGTGACCTTTGATAACACTATTCATTTCCCATTAACCTCTGAGTTGAATACTTTATCAGCAGGTGAATATCAATTTGGTATACGCCCAAGTCATTTAAGCTTACTGCCAAAAAATGATGATGACTTAGAAATTTCAGTACAGGTGGAAGTGGCAGAGATCAGTGGTTCAGAAACCTTTTTACATGTTCGAAATGCACACTTCCAAATGGTATTGCATTTATCCGGCGTTCATAGCTATCACGTAGATGAAAAAATAAAAATCTACGTCCCTACCCACAAACTGAATGTGTTTGAAAAGGATGGAAAATTAATCCAAGCATCTAGTCGCAGAATAGAGGATCACTTCCATGGCTGAAATTCATTTGAAATCACTAGCGCATAGCTATGATACCACCGCCAATCCCCCTGAATATGCTATTCGACAGATGGATCATATTTGGCATGACGGCGGTGCCTTTGCGTTATTAGGTCCATCAGGTTGTGGTAAATCGACATTATTAAATATCATTTCAGGTTTGTTAAAACCCTCCGAAGGCGATGTTTTATTTGATGGGGTGCGTGTCAATGATATCCCACCACAGGATCGTAATATCGCGCAGGTTTTCCAGTTCCCCGTCGTCTATGACACCATGAGTGTATTTGATAATTTAGCGTTTCCACTACGAAACATGGGTGCAGGAGTCGCCAAAATAAACTCTAAAGTCACAGAGATAGCAGCGATTCTTGAACTGACAGACGTGCTAAATAAAAAAGCAGCGAACCTTACCGCAGATGAGAAACAAAAGGTATCCATGGGACGAGGTTTAGTGCGAGACGATGTTTCAGCTATCTTATTTGATGAACCGTTAACGGTTATCGATCCACAATTAAAGTGGAAATTGAGACGTAAATTAAAACAAATCCATGAAAGGTTCAAAACGACCATGGTTTACGTTACCCATGACCAATTAGAAGCATCAACCTTTGCCGATAAAATTGCACTCATGTACGGCGGTCAAGTAGTTCAATTCGGTACCCCACGTGAATTATTTGAACAACCTAATCATACCTTTGTAGGTTACTTCATCGGCAGTCCCGGCATGAACTTTCTTGAAGTAAAACGTTGTAAAGAAGGCGTTTGTTTTGGTGATATCGCCTTCCCACTCAGTGCTGCTGAGAAAAAAGCACTACAGCACTCTACCTCAAATAACCTCAAGCTAGGTATTAGGCCCGAGTTTGTACATGTTTGGGACAAACCCAATTCACAAGCACAACAAGCAAACGTTGAGTTTGTTGAGGATTTGGGAACTTATAAAATTGTCAGTTTAACCCTTGGTGGTGTTTCCATTAAAGCGCGCTTACAAGAGGATCAAAAAATACCTCTTCAAAGTGCTTATATTAGTTTTCCAGAACAATGGTTAATGCTGTATATCGACGAATTTCTTGTTGAAAAGGAGAATGACGATGAATAAACCCCATTCTAATAAAGCATGGTTCCTCGTATTACCAGTATTTATATTGGTAGCTTTCAGCGCCATTGTGCCTTTAATGACGGTAGTGAATTATTCGTTACAGGATATTTTCGATGTAAGCACTCGCTATTTTGTTGGCACTGAGTGGTATCGAGAAATACTTAATGACTCACGTCTACAAGACTCATTAGTGAGACAGTTTATATTCTCAGGTTCTGTGTTACTGATTGAGATTCCGTTAGGTATTGGTGTCGCGTTGATGATGCCTAAGTCAGGCAAGTGGTCAGTGATCAGTTTATTGGTACTTGCCCTTCCCTTGTTAGTTCCATTGAATGTAGTGGGTACTATTTGGCAAATATTCGGACGTGCAGATATTGGGTTGTTTGGCTGGGCTTTAAATGCGATTGGCATTGATTACAACTATGCAGCAAACCCTATTGATGCTTGGTTAACCGTCTTATTAATGGATGTTTGGCATTGGACATCACTGGTCGCACTGTTGTCTTTTTCTGGGTTACGTGCAATTCCCGATGCTTATTATCAAGCAGCGAGTATTGATAGAGCATCGGCATGGGCTGTGTTTAGGTATATCCAGCTACCCAAACTCAAAAGTGTATTGCTGATAGGCGTGTTATTACGCTTTATGGATAGCTTTATGATTTACACCGAACCTTTTGTATTAACCGGTGGCGGTCCAGGTAATTCAACAACCTTCTTAAGCCAAGCGCTCACCAAAATGGCAGTAGGACAATTTGATATTGGCCCAGCGGGTGCATTCTCTATCATTTACTTCTTGATCATATTGTTAGTGAGTTGGTTGTTCTACACCGCCATGACTCATAGCGACAACAAATAATCAGCATAAGGATGGATTTATGAATAAGAAAAAAACAATTGGCCTTAGCGTGTATATTTTGTTTCTGCTATTGCCACTTTATTGGCTGTTAATGATGTCATTTAAAAGCAACCAAGAGATATTAGGCACCCTAACTTTTTGGCCAAATGATTTCACGTTTGCTAACTACATGACCATTTTTACTGATGCTAGCTGGTATATGGGGTATATCAACTCCATTTATTACGTATCGTTGAATATGGTGATCACACTATTGGTCGCGTTACCTGCAGCTTATGCTTTCTCACGTTTTCGCTTTATTGGTGATAAACACCTGTTCTTTTGGTTATTAACGAATCGAATGTCACCACCAGCAGTATTTTTATTACCATTCTTCCAGCTTTATTCATCGGTGGGTTTATTTGATACCCATATCGGGGTTGCTCTAGCGCATTGTTTATTTAACGTGCCACTCGCGGTATGGATCTTAGAGGGTTTCATGTCTGGCGTTCCACGTGAAATTGACGAAACCGCGTATATCGATGGTTACAGTTTTCCAAAGTTTTTTACCAAAATATTTATCCCGTTAATTAGTTCAGGTATCGGTGTAACAGCTTTCTTCTGCTTCATGTTTAGTTGGGTGGAATTATTGCTAGCCAGAACACTTACGTCAGTCAGCGCGAAACCAATTGCGGCGGTAATGACCAGAACGGTTAGTGCATCGGGTATTGATTGGGGAGTACTCGCCGCAGCTGGGGTGCTCACTATTTTACCGGGTGTATTAGTTATTTGGTTTGTTAGAAATCACGTGGCGAAGGGCTTTGCTCTTGGCCGTGTATAGGAGAACGATATGAGTTGGATGGCTTGGACAACACCGTCAGCATTATTCTTTATTGGGATTGCATGCATCCTGATTGGGATGACTTATTGGGAAATCGTTAGCCCTTGTGTCGCAAGGAAAGGATTTTTCCCAATGGAAACAACACGTGGCGACAGACTGTTTATCAGTTTATTAAGCGCTGCATTTATTCATTTAGGGTTTATCGGGTTCACAGAATTCACTATCTGGTTGCCCTTTACAGTAGCCATTATTTGGTTGCTCATTGTGATGAGATGGGGGTGACATGGCAAGGAGAGTACCTTAGGCCTTACGAAAAGGATGTTTTATGGCACTGTTAGGTGCCTCATTAAATAGACGATAAGCACTTTAATTAATAAAAGGACTCAGAGAATGTTTGATAACAAGAAATCAGTATTTAAACTTGGCCGCTTAAGCGTTGCTATCATGATAGCAGGATGCAGTAGCTTGGCACTAGCAGATCAATACAGCGATTCTGCAAGCAATTGGATCAGCTCAGAATTTACGCCATCAACATTAACTAACAAACAACAAATGGATGAGATGAGCTGGTTTACTGAAGCAGCAAAACCTTTCCGTGGTATGGAAATTAATGTTGCTTCAGAAACCCTAACCACACATGAGTATGAATCTAAAAAGCTAGCACAAGCGTTTTATGAAATTACTGGTATCAAAGTAAACCATGATTTAATTCAAGAAGGCGATGTCGTCGAAAAGCTACAGACCCAGATGCAATCAGGGCGTAATATCTACGATGCTTATGTTAATGATTCAGACCTAATTGGTACGCATTTCCGCTATGGTAAAGTTGTTCCTATTAGCGACTTTATGAAAGGTGAAGGCAAAGCAGTTACATCACCAACGTTGGATATAGAAGATTTTATTGGCTTAAGCTTTACTTCCGGTCCCGATGGAAAAATCTACCAATTACCGACTCAACAGTTTGCTAACCTATATTGGTTCCGTGCCGATTGGTTTGAACGTCCAGATCTTAAGAAAAGATTTAAAAGTGAATACGGTTACGAGTTAGGTGTACCATTAAACTGGTCAGCTTATGAAGATATTGCTGAATTCTTCTCTGAAAAAGTGAAAGAAATTGACGGCAAACGAATCTATGGCCACATGGACTACGGTAAAAAAGATCCTTCTTTAGGCTGGCGTTTCACTGATTCATGGTTATCAATGGCTGGCGCCGGCGATAAAGGATTACCAAATGGTATTCCTGTTGATGAATGGGGTATTCGTGTAGAGGGATGTAATCCTGTTGGGTCAAGCGTTTCACGTGGTGGTGCAACCAATGGCCCAGCGGCCGTTTACGCAACCACAAAATACGTAGAATGGTTGAAAAAATATGCGCCACCAGAAGCTGCAGGTATGACGTTCGGCGAGTCAGGCCCTGTTCCTGCACAAGGTAGTATTGCACAACAGATATTCTGGTACACCGCCTTTACTGCTGACATGGTTAAACCAGGTTTACCTGTAGTGAATGAAGATGGTACGCCTAAATGGCGTATGGCCCCTTCTCCGCGTGGTCCTTACTGGGAAGAAGGTATGAAGCTAGGTTATCAAGATGCGGGTGCTTGGACATTCTTAAATTCAACACCGGTTGATAGACGTAAAGCTGCATGGTTATATGCACAATTTGTAACGTCTAAAACCGTCTCGCTGAAGAAAACATTAGTGGGCTTAACCCCAATTCGTGAGTCAGATATTAACTCACAAGCAATGACAGATGCAGCGCCAAAACTAGGTGGTTTAGTTGAGTTCTATCGTAGCCAAGCACGTTTACAGTGGACACCAACAGGGACTAACGTGCCAGACTACCCTAAACTTGCACAGCTATGGTGGCAATATGTTGCTGAAGCAGCAAGTGGTGAAAAAACGGCACAAGAAGCTATGGACGGTTTAGCTAAAGCGCAAGATAAAGTGATGGCACGTTTAGAGCGAAGTAAAGCACAAGGTGAATGTGGCCCGGTTTTAAATCCTGAAAAAGATGCGTCTTACTGGTTGGATCAACCAGGCTCACCTAAAGCTAAATTACCGAATGAGAAACCACCAGGTAAAACCATTGCTTATAAAGATTTGATCGCAGGTTAAATCAAAAGGCAGTAAATGCTAATGTTAGTATCGGGTAATTTAAGTTAATCTAATTTAAGCTAGATAGCCCAATAAAAACAGCGTATTACAACACAAACCGCTCTCTAGGAGCGGTTTTTTTATGGATTAGTCACCACCTGCCGATCAAACCTGGGTAATTGGAACTTAATAATAGAAATCTAACCTATGAACATCAACGTTAACTTGCAATAGAGTACAACTATAGTGAAAAACGCACTTAATATACTTTTATACTGATTACCCTATAGATACAGAAATATCCAAGGTTAAACTAGAGCTCTGCTTCGAACTGCGCTAGCCATGTGGCTAAGTCACTGTTAAGTAACTGTTTATCTTCAGTAGTTAATGATGTCGTTAGTTCATCTAACACGGTTACATGTACTTCAATCGCTTGATCAATTAACGCTCGACCTTGTACAGTTAATGCGACGGTGACACTGCGTCTATCTTCTTCACTATGGCAACGGTCGATCAACCCTTTGTCTGCGAGTTTATCTAGGCGATTGGTCATCGCGCCAGAAGTTAATAATAAAGCACTGGTTAATTCTGATGGTGTTAAACAAGCGTTATTCGCCGAACGTCTTAAGGCAGCTAACACATCAAACTCACCCAAAGTTAAAGCAAAACTTTTATGGCATTGTGTGATGCGCGTTTCAAGATGTTTACTAATCCGTAACAAGCGTCCAACTAATGCCATTGCAGTGGTATCTAATTGTGGTTTTTCTTTTTGCCATTGCTCAACCACAAGATCTAATTTATCCAAGAAAGCCTCTTTTATTGCGAATGCTAATACAGCTGCATTTATATTGATGACTGGTTTTAACACCACTTTAAAGGTTAGTTTGCCATTGGAATATACCTTAATGCAAAGATACTTTACAAGAAGTAAAAACAAGTGCAAAATCCGCTTCCCTTTACGTAAAGATACTTTACGGAAAAATAATGATTGAGCCGATGAATTTCATTAGCTTGAAGAAAAGAGATACAAACATGAATATAATATTAGCCATGGTCGCTGCCTTTTTTTGGGGTACAACCTACGCAGTCACTCAATATAGCCTTGATGGTTGGCCCCCTTTATTATTAGGGGCCATTCGCGCTTTACCAGCAGGGTTACTTTTATTGCTTATTAAACCTAGTTTACCTAAAGGCAAAGATTGGGTGGTATTGTTGCGTTTAGGTGCGATTAATATTGCATTATTTTTTGGCCTGCTATTTATCATGGCACAAACCTTACCGTCGGCTATCTCCGCAATGGGAATGGTTTATGTACCCGTTTTTGCAATGTGCTTTCACTGGCTTGTTAACAAGAAAAAGCCCGCTAAATTACAGCTCATATCAGGTGCATTATTAATCGTATTAGCTTGGCAATTGTTTGACCCACAAAAAGTACAACTCAACGGTGTCGGCTTAGTCGCAATGCTCTTCGCCATCGGGTGTATCGTGATAGGAAGTAACTTGACACAATCACTTAGCAACCGCATTCATTGGTGGACAGTATTAACTTGGCAACTTATTTTAGGTGGTAGTTTACTGGCTATATTAGCAGCGCTACAAGCAACCGTTTATCCCGCACAATATAGTAATGCAATTGGAAACGTCAGCGCCATAAATACGATCGGCTTAATATGGTTAGTGATACTTAATACCGCATTAGCTTATTCTTTATATGTTTGGTTATTAAGCCGTATGACAGTGGTTGAATTTACTTTTGCAGGTGTTACTAATCCGATTGCGGGTATATTAATGGGATTATTGTTAATGGGAGAATCTTTTAGCCTACACCAATATTCTCTGATGGCAGCGATCATTTTAACGTCTCTACTGTCCCCTTTATTTGCCAAATATAAACATAGAAAAACACTTAAAAGAGTCGAAGAGCCCTCTTTATCAACGGCAAAATAAACACAGTAAACGATCTAGTTTACTGGCTAAATCTTATGCACTAACTTATGGTGATAGCTATTATGATAACTATTGTAATAGCTATGTTGACAGTGATGCATAAGATTTAATCAAACGCGCTTATTTTTTGGCTTCTAAAACAGATAGTATCTGCTGTAAAGATTGACGGTATTCTTGGTCATTTGAATTACGAAACAATAATAAGTCATCTATAACATCAGGATTATCAATACATTCTGGAATCGAAAAATCAACACCTTTTATGTATTCATCCCAGTTTTCTAGCTTCCAAGTATCTCTTGGTGAATTTCTTTCAATCATACGGTTTTTCACCACATCAATATCTGTGATCACCCATACCACGGTCAATCTTGCATCTTTTTTAGCAAGCTGCGTTTTTAAATTATCAACAAAAGCAGTGTCTCTGATTTCACGAGTAAAAGGAGCATTAATTAAGACAATATCATCATATTCCAATGCTTCCATCGCCAGAGCTAAAACTGCGTCATACTCATAGTTACGAATATGTTCTTCAAAAAATTCTGAACTTCGATTCACTTCCGCGTTAGCGACTTTAAAAATCTGATGTGAAAGCACAATAAGCGTATCTTTATCTAAATACACAACATGCTTTAGCTCTTTAGCTAGCTGCTTAGATATATATGTTTTTCCACTGGCTGGTGGCGATGTAACAAGGATCAATCTTTTCATTGTGCTTCCTCAGTTGAATATTAAGATAACCTAATATATACCCAACTCGTTGTAAATAGTGATTCTTTTTTTGTAAAAAATACGAATAATCAAACGATTTGCGTTCAATAATCAACTACCACAAACCCTTTTAAAATACGCTCAAAGTCAGTTTTGTGGAAAGCACTTGTTAAAAAATTAAAAAATAAATTTGCTAAAGTAGGTCGATATTAAAGTGATGAACGAAGTTAAAATGGTTAATCGCCTTTAAACAGCTAAGACAATCATCATTGTTAATGGCAACATCAATTTGAGTAAATGATTCAATTTGTCGGCGAAATAACTAAATGATGGATAAGTTCAGGGAACTGGTTCAAATCTCAAAAAAGTACAAAACAGTTTAACGACTATTTTGGGGACTATGCAGCTACTTTTGTAAATTTCTATATACTTTAAATTATCTTGTCAGTACATATTCTCTGTAATTTTTTTGCATTGAAGTACGCAAAACCACCTTCACCGAAAAACATAAAAATTAAATTATTAGAATTAAATTAATGATATAAAGTGATTTTTGCAGCTATTCTTCGCAGCTGAGGCTACATAAGGAGAGACAATTATAAAGTAGCCAAAAATTCGCTATCAAAAAAACTTAACGCTGCTTTCTAACAAGCAAGAAAATTAGTTGTTTTTTGATAAGGTACATCGCTCACAACAATACCACTAACTCGCGCTGTTTTAGGACCGGTTTTAAGCCATTCCACCATTTTATCTATTTTTTCGGGCGTCCCATACATCAGCACTTCGACATCACCATTAGGTAAATTTTTTGCATGTCCCATCAAGTTATAAAGACGGGCTTCCATGCTGGTAAAATAACGAAAACCTACTCCCTGTACAATCCCAGAAACAATCGCTTTACATCCAACTTTGTCCATTTTAATTCTCCCTTTAACGCTTATTGTTCGTATATAAGCATAAACATCTTCGATAATATAAACTTAGCCACAACACACATTTGTTTTAATAACTTCCAATCCGCGTTTGTGTATCATCACATTGCAAGTCAATAACGCTTAAAAGACACAATATTATCTACCGTTATCAATTGCCAGAAGTCACCATTAACCCGAATATACCCAATACAAAACCTAACACTGCGCCAATCGGTGGAGCCCAATGTCTTTCTAATTTAACTTGTGGTGCAAGATCTTGAAATATAGAGTACAAAATACCACCGGAAGCAAATAACATAATGGCAGAAACCGCCTTTGGATACTCAGATAACCATAGGAACCCTGACACCCCTGCAACGGGTCCGAGCATCGCCATTAAACAAAACATCAGAATGATTTTTTTAGGTTTATAAGTGGCGCTTGAATTTAACTCTCGATAGGCGCTAAAACCTTCCGGTAAGTTCTGTAAAGCAATCAATGCGGCTAATAAATAGGCATTACTGTTGCCTATTGCAAAGGCAGCACCAAGGGCAATCGACTCGGGAATAAAATCCGATAGCATGGCCGCAAGCTGACTGGCTGGCGTATTAATTTTCTTAAGGTAGATATCCAACCCCATAAAGCTCAGCCCCCCCATAACAAACCAAATACAGGCCGATATAGGGCTAAAATTAGCGATGCCTTCCGGAACTAATACTAACGCTACAGCAGATAATAGTGCCCCGCCCCCAAAGGCCATCACGCTATGTCTAAACTCTTCTTCAATCCATTGGTTTTTTATGTTTTCAACACAAGCAATAACAGCACCAAGTGCCATCGCCAAGCCAGCGAGTAATGTAGAAATGATAACAACCAGCAACAGATCCATCGTTTATCCTCGATAAAGGTTAAGTAGTAGCAAGCATATTAAGTAAGAGAGCTAAGTTTTGCTTTGCATAGACAGAATGGCTTAGTTTACACCGTAAGTTGAGTAGATAGTTGATCCCTTTTACACAACTTACGACGAAGCAATAGGTCATTTTAATAATTAAAACACTTAGCTTAATTGGCGTAATTGATATAACCACCTTAATTTACCTTAAGCTGGTTTTCCATCCACTTATCATTGCGACAGACATAACAATAGGTTAATCATGTCTTTATTCGTTGATTCTACACTTTACATTAACATTAACATTCAACGCCTAATGTAGAATCATAGGCGACAAATAATATTCAATTAAGTTCAAATGTTGGAGCATTTGTATCATTACACTGCAGAGCTGATACAATTGAGATTATTATCATTATCGCCTAATATGGATCTTTAAATGAAAAAAGCATTACTCTCAGTAACACTTCTGGCTACAACAATCTCTGTAACTGCACAAGAAACAAGCAACAGTTTTATGGACGGCATCAATAATGCTGGCCTTGGCAATTTCTCTGGCCAAATTCAATCTTTAACAATGTCCCGTGATAAAAACAAATATGCCACTGGTGATGAAAGAGGCGATACTTCAACCCTTGCTTTCACATTAAATTATTTATCGCCTGAATACACTGGTTTTACAGTCGGTGCGCAATGGGTTAGTTCTTTTACATTATGGGAACATAACCCAAATGTACCAATCAATGATGATTTCAATACACTCAACAAAGCCTATATTAATTGGAATATGAGCGCATATGATTTAAATAAGTCAAATCTGAAATTGGGTCGTTTTGCTATTGATACTTTATTAATGCCAGATATTGCACCACGTCAAAAATCACAGTCAATGGAAGGGATTGTATTTGAAAGCGAAGATATCAAAGATACAAAACTAGTAGCCGGTTGGATTTATAAATACAGCTCATGGTCAACGTTTACTTTTGAAGACTCAGCTGCATTTAACTACGAGTTTACTGATGTCAGTGATGTTGCAGGCAAAGACTATTCCACAGCGGGGACTTTCTTTGTAGATTACACCTACTCTGGTATTAACAAACTAAATATCAATGTGTCAGATTACCTCTCTGAAGATATTTTTAATACTGTATTAGCTGATGTTAAATGGGAAGTGGTTGATGGCACCAAATGGCGTAACGTTTGGGCGCATCAAGACTCTGTGGGTCAAGGTAACGGTTCATACGGTAATAATGGTGATCTATCAGCAGATTTCATTGAAACTTCTGTTATTTTTGAAGGTAAAGATGGCGCCTATGTTCGTCCTGGTATCTGGTTAATTCCGGGCTCCGCAGGTGGTGATAATGAACATACTTTCCAAGATCTTTTCCAATCTAACTTAACCCCAACTTTCCCACTAATGGCAAATCCATATGGTTTCCTTGCGGGCACAACGGGTTATTTTGTTGAAGGATTCAGTACACTTACTAAAAAAGATTGGTTATGGGCAATGGCTGCTTATACCGATGTTGATAACAGTGCTGATACAGATGATTACGATGCCTTAGAATTAAATGTGATTTACGGTCGTCAACTCGCCAAAAACTTCAGTACATCTGTGAAACTTGGTTATGCTTGGTTAGATGATAAAATAGGTTCAGATGACACTCAAGCTTGGGATGCTCGTCTTTTCTTAACTTACCAATTCTAATTATTTGGTGGCTTTAAACACGCGTGAATTCAATTCAGCAGTGAAATCGTTTAAAGTCACCTATTTCATCAGTAAAATATAATTAGCTTTTAAAATGTAAAACATACATTGAATAGCATCGTTAATAGCATCACAACACTCCACAGAAAAAAGACAAAAAAAAATACCCATCAGCAATTAACTGGTGGGTATTAAAAAGTGCTATTTAAATCGTAAAACTCTTAACTAATTAATGTACTAAGCCGTCAATAAACGTAAAGTATCTCTAGCAATAACCCACTCTTCATTAGTTTGAACAACCATCGCGACCGTACTACCTGGTTCACTGAAAATGCCTTTATTAGATGATTTACCAAAACGATTTGCTAGGTTTTCTTGTTCATTCACTTTAAAGCCTAATAAACCTAAACGAGCTAAGGTTAATTGACGAATTGGTGCTGAATTTTCACCGATCCCGCCTGTAAATACAACAGCATCTAAACGTCCATCTAAAGCAGCGGTGTAACTTGCAATGTATTTAGCTAAGCGGTAACAGTAAAGGTCCATAGCACGCGTTGCCGCTTTATCTTGTTGGTAGTTATCTTCAACAAATCGACAATCAGATGTATTTTCTGTTAATCCTAATAAGCCAGACTCTTTCGTTAGCATGGTGTGGATCTCTTCCATGCTATAACCTAGTTCATCATGTAAATGGAAAATAATGGCAGGGTCTAAATCACCACAACGCGTTCCCATCACTAACCCTTCTAATGGTGTCATGCCCATTGACGTATCAACAGAAATACCATTTTTAATCGCACAAACAGAACCACCGTTTCCTAAGTGACAGTTGATGATATTTAACTCACTAACGGGTTTATTTAATACTTCAGCAACTTGTAGTGTAATGTAGTAATGACTAGTACCGTGCATACCGTAACGACGAACGCCATTATCACGGTAAAGTTTGTACGGAAGTGCGTATAAATAAGCTTCTTCAGGCATTGTTTGATGGAAAGCAGTATCAAATACAGCAACATTTTGTAACAAAGGTAGTGCACTTTGAGCGGCACGAATACCGATCAGGTGAGCTGGATTATGTAAAGGAGCTAATGACACACAATCTTCAATGCCTTGCATAACAGAATCAGTGATCACTGCAGATTCAGTAAACTGCTCACCACCGTGTACGATACGATGACCAATAGCATATAAATTTTCTTTTAATACAGGATTTAGCGAAAGGATTTCATTAACGATATAAGTTAATGCTTCACCATGGGCTGCACCAGCACCTAATTCAGCTTTACCTTTTACGCCTTCTAGATTCCATTTAATACTTGCATTATCTAAGTGCAAGCACTCAGAAAGACCAGAAAGTTTTTCATCACCAGTAACGGCATCAATAATGGCAAATTTCAAAGAAGAACTACCACAGTTAAGTACAAGGATTAGCTTGCTGTCCATTTTTATATCCTATTTGTCGCAAAAATAAAGGGTTAGAGCGAAAAGTTATTTCAACTCTTTAAAAGTTGTTTTTTTTGGCATTATAAAATAATAACAACAGACAGAGCCCTTGTTTTTACTATCACCAAATTAGAGGTGCGAAGCATACACGTGAAGGACATAGATCACAAAAAATAGTTTCAAAAGCATATTTCTTCTTTTAAAGAATGCTTTATAGACATCATCCAATAAAAATGAGGCGTAAGAAGGGTTTACATAAGACTAGCTTAAATTAATATAAAAAAATAATAAGTGGTACAGCGACAAGCTGTACCAAACTTGCAAAAATAGCACTAAATAATTGATATAAAACAACTCCACGAATAAAGCTAACGTTGAGATCAAATATTAATCTTCTCTGCATAGCGCACAATATGTGTTGGTATTTGCAGTTGTTCTTCTATCGCTTGTTTAAAAATACTTTGTTTATCTGGTTCACCATGTATTAAAAATACATGATCGATTTTTTCAAATTCACTGATCCATGCTAAAAGGTCATGTTGGTCGGCATGTGCAGAGAATCCATTCACTTTATGTATTTGTGCATTTACTTTAATATTTTCATGGTAAAGCTGAACCGAATCAGCACCATCGATCAACTTTCTTCCCAATGTACCCTGCACTTGATACCCAACAAATATGACACTATTTGTCTCATCCCATAAACGATGTTTTAAATGATGTAATATTCGTCCTCCCGTGCACATGCCACTGCCAGCGATAATGATACAACCACTTTCTATTTTATTAATGAGTATCGATTCATTGCTTTTTAACGCATATTGTAAATAGGGGAAATCAAATATACTGCCATCACGTTCAAGTAACTGTTTGGCTGACTCATTCAAATCATGATGATGAGCAGTATAAATTTGCGTGGCGCGCATCGCCATTGGAGAATCCAAAAATACTTGGCATTGTGGTAACTCTTTGTCGTAATACATTTGTTTTAATAATAATAAAATTTCTTGCGAGCGTTCGATAGCAAATGATGGGATCAAAATATTGCCTTTATTTTTTAAGGTATTGATCACAATCTCCTTAAACTCATCTACCGTCTCTTTTAAACCACAATGATTACGGTCACCATAAGTTGACTCAATAAATAACGCATTGGTTTGTTTGATAACCGTAGGTGCTGGCATGATTAGATCTTTACGGCCGCCTAAGTCGCCAGAAAAAACCACCGACTTCGTTTTCCCTGCCTCTTCGAAATCAATTTGCACTGTGCTTGAACCGAGAATGTGCCCAGCTTGGCGAAACGTCACCTTCACATTCGCAGTCAGTTGAATGCTTTTATCATGTTGTGCATATTGAATGGTTAAATCAAATACTGCTCTAGCATCATCAATAGTATAGATAGGGGAGCGAATTTTTTTTTCATTACCCGACCGTTTTGCTTTTTTATAAGCGACTTTGTAATCTTCTTCGGCAATTTTAGCGCTATCCATTAACACCACTTCTGCTAAATCCATGGTCGCACGAGAAGCTACAATCTTGCCATCAAAGCCTTCTTTAACTAATTTAGGGATGCGGCCTACATGATCTAAATGAGCATGAGTAACTAAAACAATATTGACGCTTTTAGGATCAAAATCGAAAGGCTCATAGGTCTTCTCTTCACCTTCTCCTTGAAAATAACCGCAATCAATTAATATATTTGGGCCATTTTCAAGCTGCAACAGATGACATGAACCAGTGACTGTTTCTGCTGCACCGAATGATTGAATAAAAGCCATAAAACACCTCCTTTACGCACTTAATTACAGATTTTTTTGAAACTGAATAGCTTAACATCTAGCAAGTTAACTACCTTTAATAACTGCAGTTTTATCTAATATCTAGTAATGACCATAGCGCATAAGAAGGTACAAATTTGATAGCCTGTTAGCAATTTTGCTATTCAGTCACTTAATTAAAAAAGATGAGAGGAAGGTTAAATACGGGGGGAAAAGACTAAAGACAGCAATGCAATAAGTGGGTTAGATCCTTTAATGGGGTAATAATACCGTTAATTTACGGATCAAATATTACGCTGGAAACAGAAGTTAGTTTAAGGCAAAAGTTGCCGTAAGTGATTGTTCTATTTTATAAAAATTTTAACGTGAAAATAGTTCCTTTTAACCACTAAGATTGATCAGTTAGTTAGCAGAGTTGGTATCACAATATTAAGGTATAAAAAAACCGCTCACTGAGCGGTTTAAAGTATTTATAAGATGTACAACGTTTATGATTTAGTTTGTTTTAGCATTTGCCAGTATTTCTCATAGATGGCATTCGCTTCGCCTAAGTCACTATGGTACGAACCATTTTTAATTACATCAGCAGGCGGTACAACCATTGGGTTATTACGCATTTCATCACTTAACAAAGAGATAGTACCTAAGTTAGGCGTTGAATTACCTACACCTTCAAGAATTATTTTGCCAATTTCAGGGCGTAATATATAGTCGATCAGCTTATGTGCATTATCTACGTTTTCTGCGCCTTTAGAGATAACAAGACTATCTACCCACAAAGTAACACCTTCTTTTGGATAAATGTAATCAACCGTACCTAATTCAAGTTGAGCCATGTAAGCTTCACCATTCCACATCACTCCCATCGGTACATTACCTTGAATAAGCGGCCCCTTTGGCGAATCAGACAAGAATAATTTTACGTTCGGTAATAACTCAACCAACGCTTCATAAGCTTGACGAATTTCATCTTCATTAGTGGTATTGTTCTCAAAGCCTTTCACTTTTAATGCCATTAAAAATATATCACGAACATCATCTAACAACAGAATTTGGTCTTTAAACTCTGGTTTCCAAAGGTCCTTCCACGATGTAATTGATGATGAATCCATCTCATCGGTATTGACCGCAATAGCGGTACTGCCCCATAGATACGGAATACTGTACTTATTACCTGGGTCGTAAGCTTGATCCAATAAATTTGGGTCTAAGTTAGCCAGATTTTTTAATTTAGATTTATCAATCGGCTGTATAAGATCAGCTCGCTTTAAACGTTCGATAAAAAAGGTCGTGGGTACTGCAAGATCATAACCTTTACCATTCACTAATTGTAATTTTGCGAACATAGTTTCATTGCTATCAAAAGTAGCAACTTCCACTTTAATACCTGTTTCTTTAGTAAATGATTTAAGTACTTTATCTGGAATGTAATCAGCCCAGTTATACAATACGACTTTTTCTTCTGCAATTGCTGAAAAACTAAGCATCATTGCGGCGGTCACTGTTAACCATTTTTTCATTATAAATTTCCTTTTTTACGTAGCAATAGCTGCGATATTACAATTAAGACTACTGACCCAACAAAGAGTAAAGTAGAGATAGCATTAACCTCTGGCGACACACCAACACGGACCATGGAATATATTTTAAGTGGTAATATTTCATAGCCTGGCCCCGTTACAAAGGAACTCACAATCACATCATCTATGGATAACGTGAAACTTAATAACCAACCCGATGCTACCGCAGGTAATATCATTGGTAGGATAATTTTACTAAATACTTGCCATTCGTTAGCACCCAAATCTCGTGCAGCTTCGGTGACCGACATATCCATGCCTTTCAAACGTGAAAAAACACTAATTATTACAAAAGGCAAACAGAAAGTAATGTGTGCAATTAAAAGCGAAATATAGCCGAGCTCAATACCCAAAGTAACAAATAAAATAAGTAAAGCAATCGCCATTACAATGTCCGGTGTTAACATACTTACAAACACCAACGAAGAGACCGCTCCTTTACCATAAAAACGGTAACGTTGTAATGCGACGGCCGCTAAAGTGCCAATCACTGTTGCTGCTGTTGCACTTGTTAAGCCCACTTGTAAGGTGTGCCAACCCGCTTCCATTAACGAATCATTTTCAAATAACTTCTCGTACCATTTATAGGTAAAACCACTCCATTTATTACCGTAGCGAGACTCGTTGAAAGAGTTAACCACTAAAATAAAAATAGGTGTGTAAACATAGCAAAGTACTAATCCAATAAACCCTAGTCTAAAAATTCGAATCATTGATGCCCCCTTCGCGATTCGACATTTTTGTCGCTCGGTAGTAAAGCCAAAGCATAAAGGATAATAATAAAATCATTAAAATACTCAACGCGGCACCAAATGGCCAATCACGAGTTTGGATAAACTGGTTTTTGATGACATTGCCCAATAACGCATGCTTTGAACCGCCCAATAAATCCGCCACAAAAAACATGCCCATCGCCGGTAATACCACCATTAAACACCCAGCAATAATACCTGGCAGTGTTAATGGTAAAGTAATACGCATTAAACGTTGGCTTGCACTAGCGCCGAGGTCTTTAGCAGCATCTAATAATTTAAAGTCCAATCGTTCCATAGAGGAATAGATAGGCAAAATCATAAAAGGTAGCAAGATATAACTGAGTCCAAAAATAACCGCAAATTGGCTATATAACATGTCCAAAGGTTTATCAATTAAACCAACAAACTGCAGTGTTTCATTGATTAAGCCTTTTTTACCTAACAAAAATTGGATGGCATAAATACGCACCAATGAATTAGTCCAAAATGGTACAATTAACAAAAACAATACAATGCCACGCCAGCGTTGCGGTAATCCCATTAAACACATCACAAACGGGTAAGCAATCGCCAGACAGATCACAGCCGTGATCATTGACATCGAAAGTGAATCCCACAACAGCGATATAAAGGTTGGATCGAAAACACTCTTCCAACCTTCTAAACTAAATTTATACTGTATTAAAAAATCAGCATCACGGGTTAAAAAGCTAGTCACCAATACCATCAAACTTGGTACTAAAACGAACAGTGCTAGCCAGCTTGTTGCTAGGCCAATAGCCCAAAAACGAAACTGATTAAATTGTTTGTTCATATGGCAATACCACTTCCCAACCAGTTATCCATTGTAATGCGACTTTTTGCCCTAAACGGTAGTCAAAATCAGGGTCGTCTTCATCAAAAAACTCACTCGCAATCACTTTAGTTCCAGTAGATAAACGAATGTAAGAATCTAACGTTTTACCTTTATAGTTACACTCGTGTATATGCCCTTCTATATGAACGGTATTAGCGGCTAATTCAGGTTTAGTTAAACGCACATCTTCAGGGCGCAGTAATACATGTACTTTGTCGTTTGCTGCAAAAGGATAATCTGTTTTAACAACCCAATCAGCGCCTTCCGCAACCACTTCAACATGTTTATCATCAATGCGACGCACAACATGCCCGTCAAATTGGTTAATTTCACCAATAAATCGAGCAACAAAAAGGTTCACTGGCGTTTCGTAAATTTCACGCGGTGTGCCGATTTGCTGAACCTTACCTTTGTTCAATACAACGATGCGATCTGACATCGATAATGCTTCTTCTTGGTCGTGCGTGACATAAACAAAAGTGATATTAAGTTGACGTTGTAAGCGCTTTAACTCAATTTGCATTTCTTGACGTAATTTGTAATCAAGTGCACTCAACGACTCATCTAATAATAATAAACGTGGACGATTAACCACAGCGCGCGCAATCGCGACACGTTGTTGTTGCCCACCGGATAATTGATGTGGTTTACGCTGAGCGAAACTTTCTAAACGCACCATACGTAATGCTTCAAGTACACGCTCATTAATGTCAGCTTTAGGTACTTTATGCATGATCAAACCAAACGCGATATTGTCATACACTGTCATATGAGGAAATAAAGCATAACTTTGGAACACGGTATTCACAGGGCGATGTTCAGCCTTAAGAATAGAGATATCTTTTTCATCAAGCATCACTTGCCCTTGGTCTTCTTTTTCAAAACCAGCAATAATGCGTAACACTGTCGTTTTACCACAGCCTGATGGACCTAATAAGGTAAGAAACTCACCGTCGTAAATTGTAAGGTCTAACGCATCTAAAACCGTATTATCGGCATACGTTTTACTGACCCCAGAGAGTTGTAAAAGAGGTTGGCACCCAGTCACATTCAATATTCCAAATATTTAGCCATAATGGCAGTTAACATCATCTTAAATTTTTAGCTTAAGCGTTTAAGAACTATTATTAAAAAACAAGTCTTTATTTTGTTTATATTGCAATCTTTAACGTAGATCACAATCGGCGCGATTGTACCTACATATCATTCAAACTCAATAAAAAATCAAAGCAAATAACAAATTATTTTCACTCTACTATTTACAATAAAATGTTCAAAAATCAAACAAATTTATAGATAAAATCGGCAAATAAAATCACTTTATCACTTAAAGCCTGACATTAATCGTGTTCAACCATTTGCTAAGTGAATAAGGCGACAACTAATAGACGCATAACAGCAGTTCATAAATTATCATTTAATGTTTGCCCTTGAAGGGTTAAATGGTTGTTGAGTTGAATGGCTGTGGAGTTGAATGAATGATTATCAAGTGGAAATCTCTTAATTGGAATAGCTATCGTTTAAAATAGATATAGCGAAAAGAGGTATAGTGTGGAGTATGCGTACTATGGAATAGATGACAAAAAATGAAACCGTATTGCTGTGGATGGCTTAGCAATACGGTTATCGAAAGCAAGTTAAAAAATTGTTCTAATCATTTTTTTGCTTTGGTTCTTCAGGTAAGACTAAGTTTAAGAAAATAGCTGTAATACCACCTGCAGCCATACCAGAAGATAAAACACTTTTCACCCAGTCCGGCATGAACTGAAGAATTTCAGGGTTTTGGCCAATCCCTAATCCCATTGAGAATGATAGTGCCATGATCAAAATAGCACGTCGATCCAGCTCACAACGAGAAATAATACGAATCCCCGAAGCTGCAATGGTACCAAACATCACCACCGTCGCGCCGCCTAATACTGGTTCAGGAATTAATTGTACTAAGTTTGCAACACCAGGAAATAACCCCAGTAATACCAACATACCCGCCACAAAATAACCGATGTAGCGACTAGCAACTCCCGTTAACTGAATAATTCCGTTATTTTGGCTAAAGGTAGAATTAGGGAAACTATTTAATAAGGAAGCAATAGCTGAGTTTACACCATCTGCTAACACACCACCTTTAAGACGTTTTAAATAAAGTGGCCCAGCAACCGGTTGTTCAGATGTTTCAGAAGTAGCTGTAATATCGCCGATCGCTTCTAATGACGTCACCGCAAATACAATCACCAATGGAATTAATAACCCCCAATCAAATCCTAAGCCATATTGCATAACCGACGGAACGGCAATTAAAGCTGTATCAGGTGTGTCCGCTGCATTTAACATTCCCATAAACCAAGCTAATACCGTACCAGCTATCATTGCAATAACGATCGATGAAACTCGTAAATAAGGATGTTTTACGCGATTCAACAACACAATAAAACCTAATACGGTCCCCGCCAGCATTAAATTATCAAGGCTACCGAAACTACCATCTTCAATCGCTGCATAACCACCTCCCATTGAGGTTAAACCAATTTGGATCAATGTCAGACCAATTAACGTAACAACAATACCTGACACAAGCGGTGTAATAATACGTTGTGTATGTTGTAGCACACGGGAGATAAATACTTCGGTTAATGAGGCAAATAGAATGGTACCGAAAATAGCGGCCATCATAGTACTAATATCCGCACCGCCTGCTTTAAGGGCTAAACCAGCACCAATGATCGGACCTAAAAAATTAAAACTAGTACCTTGAATTGACAATAAACCAGAGCCTATCGGACCAAAGGTACGTATTTGAATAAAAGAAGCAATGCCGGAAGCAAACAATGACATGCTAACAATAGTATTAGTATCACTGGCAGGTAAACCTAATGCTTGGCATATAATTAAAGAGGGTGTGATCACTGCAACAAACATAGCTAACAAGTGTTGAGTCGCTGCAAAAAGCGTTTCAGGCAGTGGCGGTCGATCATCTAAACGATATATAAGATCAGAATTTCGTTGTGTTTTAGTCTTACTATGCTGTTCAAGCATGGTGTCTATATCCTTGGTATATTTACCTTTTAACTATTTTTGTATAGTCAATCACCTCATCTATTGCACTTAAAATAGCAATAGTAATAGCAAAAAAAAACACCAATAGCGATTGATATAATTTTTGAATGCATCATTTGAGGTTAATTTATCTAACAAATAAAATATTTAAACGGTAGTGAGTATTTCTTGATCCCGACAAGATGCGCTGAATGGGCATCTATTTGTGAAGGCTGGATAATTCTGTGATTGCTGTTACTCAGAACCAGACCAACACTAGGAGAAATGAAAGTGGTTTAAATCCGGCGCTATTTTAATTCGCTTTTAATAAATAGCAAACAATAGTGAAAATACTCTGGAAATAATCAATAGATATCAATGTAATACAATAAAAAATGTTATTAAGTTGTTAAACCGTTAACAACTAATAGCTGTATCATAAAGGTTAAAATAGTAGCAGGTTGTTAGCTGAGAAACAGTGGTAGATGAGTTCGAGATCAGGCTTATACTTTTAATTAAACATGTTTTACATTAATAACCAACGTAAAAACAACTAGCTGCAAGATCACGGCATATTTAATAGGGTTAGCGCAACGACCTTAAACGACCATTGGGTATTGATGGTAAAATAGGAGGGATCCAGTTCAACTTCACAATAGTTTAAATTCAGGCCGTTCTGCTTCACACAATAATAAAAACAGACTTTTAACCTAAATTTAACATCTATATTGGTTGAATATAATTTTTAATCCTTAAAAATTAATGAAAATAGTCAATAACACTGGCTTAAATCATTTACACTATTTATGCTGAATACGCTTTGACTTTAAACAACTAATATCACTGCAATTTTATATAAGGAAATAAACATGTATAAGGAAATAAACATGATAAAAACAAGAAAATTTATGCCCCTCTTTCTATTAGCCTTTAGCACTACCGCTTTGGCTGAAGAAATGAGTGAGTTTGGACAAGCAGTTGATTCTCTAAGTAAGTCTGTTGATGGCTTTTTTAGTGATTACACAGGTTGGTTTGTAAGTTTAATCTTTAAAAGTGTTCCTATTGGTGAAGCAAGCTTTCCGTTAATCGTTGGTTGGTTATTAGTCGCAGCCTTAATCTTCACTATTTATTTTGGCTTTGTACAATTTAAACGCGTTGGACTAGCGATAAATATTATAAAAGGCAAATATACAGATCCTAATTCTAAAGAAGAAGGTGAAGTTTCTCACTTCCAAGCATTAACGACAGCACTTTCAGGTACTGTTGGTCTTGGTAATATTGCCGGCGTAGGTGTGGCACTTGCAATTGGTGGCCCTGGCGCAACTTTCTGGATGATCTTATGTGGCCTTCTGGGCATGGCGTCTAAATTTTGTGAATGTACTTTAGGTGTGAAATACAGAACTATTTTACCATCGGGCGTGGTATCTGGTGGTCCAATGTATTACTTAAGCCAAGGGCTAAGTGAAAAAGGCCTCGGTGGTTTAGGTAAAATATTAGCGATTGGTTTTGCATTAATGTGTATTTTGGCAACGTTAGGAGCAGGTAACATGTTCCAAGCGAATCAAGCACATGCAATGTTAACGTATGCCTTTGATGTACCAAGTGAATATGGTGTCATTACTGGTATTGTACTGGCTTCATTAGTATTTTCAGTTATTGTAGGTGGTATGCCTTCAATTGCATCGGTAACAGAGCGAATTGTTCCATGGATGGCGGCTTTATATGTAGGCATGGCACTGATTGTTATTGTTTCAAATATTGATCAAGTAGGTCCTGCTTTTGCCTCTATCGTTGAAGGTGCTTTCACTGGTGCAGGTGTTGTTGGTGGTTTCATTGGAGCATTGATTCAAGGTCTAAAACGTGCGACCTTCTCTAATGAAGCAGGGGTCGGTTCGGCAGCGATTGCTCACTCCGCAGTTAAAACTAAAGAGCCAGTCACTGAAGGTCTTGTTTCTTTATTAGAACCATTCATTGATACCGTTGTTATTTGTACAATGACGGCATTAGTTATCATCATTGCAGGATTAAACGTTGCACCTTTTGACGGCAACGGTTTAACAGGCGTAACATTAACAGCAGCATCATTTACAGAGACGGCAGGTATTTTCAAATACCTATTAGCGTTAGCTGTTATTATGTTCGCTTTCTCAACAATGATTTCTTGGTCATATTACGGCTTAAAAGCATGGACTTACCTATTTGGAGAAGGTAAATCAACGGAGTTTATTTTCAAGGTTCTTTTCTGTTTATTTGTAGTTCTTGGTGCGACCATTCAGTTTGGTGCTGTTATTGACTTCTCTGATGCGGCTTTATTTGCAATGTCTATCTTCAATATCATTGGTTTATACTTCTTAATGCCAATCGTGAAAAAAGAATTACATTCATTTATTGCTCGTATTAAATCTGGCGAGATAAAAACTTACGATACAAAATAACTGCACTGACTTATCTTTGTAGAATCGTTAGCATAAAACAGTTAATTAGCCGTTTTTGTTAAGCATATTGAATAAAAAACTCACTTCGGTGAGTTTTTTTGTATAGGATACTTATTACTTGTCTTGTATGTATTTTGTACATAACAAATATTACCAAGTGCACTTTATTTCTTTCAATAATGACGATGGCACATGATATACAAGGAAGGTATATGAACGAGAATGATAACGAAACAGAAACTGTAACCATTGATTTAACCCGCACATTACTTCGTGATGGCCCTAAGTTTTTATCACATAAAGCAGTCGTAATGGGTGATATTGCATTTTTACGCCCGACTATCACTGCTATGTTATTTTGTGTCATTTATATTGTTGTGGGGATATTTTTAATGAGCCTTGCAACTTACCAGTTAATGGTTTTAAGTAAATATGACTTTGCCATATTTCTGGGGGGATTTGGTATTGCAATATGCACTTTCGGCATCTCATTAATTCAACCATTTCTAAGCCGAGTTAGTTTTGATCGAAAAACAGGAGTGTTTAATAACCATAAAGACCGGGACGTTAAACTCAAAAACATTATCTCTTTGCAAATAAACAATAAAGTTATTCAACGTAAACATGCATTAAACTACGCCTGTTATGAGCTGAATTTATTAACTGAACATGGACGAAGAATTAATATTTTGAATCACAATGATCAACAACAATTACTACAAGATGCTGAATTATTAGGATCTTTTTTAGGTGTGGAAGTAAATGACTGTCGTAGAGAAATTGTTTTATAAATATACCAGGCCTGTACTAATGAAACACTAATGTAATATTATGAGCCATTATTTTATTAGACTATGATATAAAAAATCGAGTGTAATGTTATTTGATCACTTTTTCAGATGAAGAAAGTCACTACCCCCCGATAACGCATAACCACAGCTAAGAATATAGAAGTGGCTCTAACAAGCAGAGAAGGCATATAACACCAAGAAAGAACTTCTAAGGCCTGTTTCGATATAGCGACCAACGACTGCCCTCACTGCTTACAACCTTACACGTAAGCAACATCCTGCTTTATTTACTTAACAGTACTTTTCCTTCCTGTTAAAAAGTAATTACCTAAAGCCAATACCACACTTGCTAGCATTAACAATAATGACACAACATTAATAACCGGTGTCGCCCCCTCTCGTAAGCGGTCATAAAGCGTAATGGTTAAAGGACTGTCCGAGCCAACTAACATCAAGGTAGTATTGAAGTTTTCGAAAGACATTAAAAAACTGATCACGGCAGCACCAATAATTGCAGGTAATAAATACGGAATAGTAATAGTACGTATCGCTTGTAACTTACTTGCTCCCAAGTTCAAAGCAGCTTCCTCTAAGCTTAAATCAAAGCTACGCAATCTTGCAGCAACAATTAAAGTACAAATCGTCGTAATAAAAGCAAATTGGCCAATCACGACCAATGCCAAACCTGGCCTTAATAACTCAATATCGATAGCCCAGACATCGTCAAAATAATTAGCAATACTTGAACTCATAATTAAAATTGAGACGCCTAAAATAACCCCTGGTATTACCAAAGGTAATAACATCAACATATATAAAACACTTTTTCCGCGAAATGTTGCCCGCTCAAACAAAAAAGCATTATTGATGGCTAACGCCACAGCCAAAACCGTGGTGCAAGTTGCAACGAGGAAGCTCGTTGCGATTGATTGATATAACTGAGGATCATGAAATAACCCCAACATAGGCTCTTGATCGGAGAAAAACCAATCCCAGGTAAAACCATGCCAAGGCAAAGAGGGAAACATACTGTCATTGAATGCAAATACAGCAACAACCACTAAAGGAGCCATCAAAAAAGCAAAGAATATAAAAGCATAGAGCCTAAAACTAGATTTAAAGAGTGCTGACTGAGGAATCGATGGGATCATATTGCGTCTCCTAAGACATTACTTTACTGAATGATTGACGACTAAGCTTTAACCCCAGCCACACAATTAAAGAAGAAATACTTAATAGTAAAACACCAAATGCCGAGCCTTGTTGCCAGTTAAAACGAGTGATAAATTGTGTAAATATCTGCTCCGTAAACCATAGGCTGGATTTACCACCCAGTAAGATAGGCGTTAAATAGTTACCCAAGGTCAACATAAATACCACAATACAGCCGGATACAATCGCAGGTTTGGCATGCGGCACAATGATTTGCCAAAACACAGACAAACCATTGCCCCCTAAGTCATATCCCGCTTCAATATAACTATCATCGAGACTTTCTAAAGTAGATGTTAACGGCACAACCATAAATAGCATGCTGCTATAAACTAACCCCAACATAATAGTGGCATCGGTATAAAGGAATTCAATAGGTCCTTCTGTCATACCTATATATTGTAAGAAGGAGCTGACTACGCCACTTTCACGTAACAAAATCATCCAACCATAAGTTCGCACTAACTCACTGACCCAAAATGGGATCAAACAAAGCACCAACAATAATCCTTTAGCTCGGCCTCGTAACATTTTTGCGATGTAATATGAGATTGGAAAAGCAATGATTAACGTTAATACAGTGGCGATGATCGACATCACAGCGGTGCGTAAGAAGGTATTCCAATAAAGAGGCTCAGTAAAAAATTCGATATAATTACTAAAACCATATTCGTAAATGCGTGGCGCGATACGTTCTTGTAACGAAATATTTAACATGGTCAGCTGCGGTAAAATAACTAACAATACTAACCATAATAAAAGAGGGCAAAGTAATAGTAATAAGCCTAATTTAAGTGGTGTTTTTGATTTCCCTTTCGTCATCATCTTGATTATTTATCCTGTAATTTAGGAAAAATGTTAACTTGCTGCTTAGGAAATGAGATCTGTAAATTGTCCCCTTTCTTTAAATGTATGAACTCCGCAGTTTGAGGTAATTTAACCTTTATCTCTTCTCGAGAGGTTTGCTCCTCAACTAATAATTGGCTATTTGCACCATCGAATAAAATATTATTCACTTTGGCCGTTAATTGGTTTTGATCTGCTTTAGCTGTCGACACCGGTGAGATATGGATAGCCTCCGGACGTATAAACACTTCCACTTCAGAACCAATAATAAAGGCTTTCTCATTCGATTTTTGTGCGTATAGGATCAATCCCGTTGTTGTTTTTACTTGTAATGAATCCGATAAAATATCAATCACAGTCGCCGACCATTTATTACTATCACCAACAAAGCCTGCTACAAAGGCATTATCTGGTTGAAAATATAATTGTTGAGGATCACCGACTTGTTGGAATTGGCCATGATTCATCACCGCAACCTGATCACTCATTACCAATGCTTCAGATTGGTCGTGAGTAATATAAACAAAGGTGGTCTCGAATTCTTGTTGCAGCTTTTTCAGTTCCACTTTCATGTGTTCGCGCAACTTCAAATCTAATGCGCCTAACGGTTCATCCAACAATAAAACATCTGGATTCAACACCAAACATCGAGCAATCGCAATACGTTGTTTCTGCCCACCAGATAATTGTGATATTTTCTTTTGTCCGCTACCGCTCAAGTTAACTCGTGCTAAAACTTGCTCTACTTTGTGCTTTATTTCAACTTTATTAGTGCCTTGACGATGTAAGCCATAGGCAATATTTTCTGACACATTCATATTCGGGAAAAGCGCTAAATGCTGGAAGACCATATTAACTGGCCGCTTATTGGGCGGTACGCCAATCATCGATTTACCTTTGATAAAAATATCACCCGATGTTGGATCATCAAATCCTGCTAACATACGTAGCAGAGTAGTTTTACCGCAGCCTGAAGGGCCTAAAATAGAAAAGAAACTGCCCTTTTTAATGGCAAATGAGACTTGGTCAACGGCAGTGAAATCATCAAACTGTCTAACGAGATCAGTGCATTGCAAATCAAAATCCGTATGATTAAGCAAATGAATTCCTAATTAATGATTGAATGGGTTTTACAATAAATAAAAAATTTAGGTGCAACCAAAGTTACACCTAAATAAGGCTAATTAAAATACTGAATGCTATTTTGCCGCTTTAACGCGATCTAATACTTTGCCTTCAATTATTTCTAAACCAGCAGGCACAGGTGGGTACCATTTAATGTTGTCAACAGACGCCGTATCAAAGCTTGATTGATACTTAGCTCTTAGTGGTGCATTAACGAATTCATCAGCACCTTTTGAAGCAGTGAAATTACCAGCAGAATCAGTGATCAACGCCGCTATTTTGGGTTGCATAACAAAGTTTATCCATTTATAAGCGGCCGCTTCATTTTTGCTTTTACGCGGTATTACAAATGCATCGATCCAACCTAATGCACCCGATGTTGGAGCAACAAAGTTAATCGCTTTATTATCATCATGTAATTGCCAACCGCCTGCATCCCAAGCCATAGCTGCAACAGTTTCATCACTACGCATCAAGTTTTTCATGGCATCACCACCAGACCAATAGGCTTTAACGTTACCTTTACAGCTGATTAACTTATCTTGCACTTGTAACATGATCTTTTCATACTCTACAGGATCGTTATAAGCTGCAAATGGGTCTAGCCCCATAGAAAATGCAAATGCGATTAAAGTAGGACGTTTTAAACGGTAAGTCACTTTGCCCTTATAAGCATCGTTACATAGGTCTGCATAATCTTTCACATCAGCTGCTTTTTCAGAGTTTACAATTAAACCAGAAGTGCCCCAGATGTGCGGTACACCATAAGGTTTACCGTCATACATTGATGACTTTAATGTTGAGTCAAGCATACTCGTTACAAACAACTTATTTTCTATCTTAGATAAATCAATCGGTTTATAGATATTAAACTCAGCTTGCGCACTCGCGATTCTATCTTGGCTAGGTTGAACCAGATCAAAGCCACCACCACGCGTTGCTGAAAGCTTAGCAATCATGTCTTCATTATTAGATTTAGTCACCTCAACATCTATTCCAGTTTCGGCTTTAAACATATCAACAACGGTTTTAGGTGCATAACCACCCCACGTCAATAAGCGCAGTGTTTCAGCATTCACTGATTGTGCTGTTAAACATAAGGTAAAACCGACTGCAATTAGTGACTTACAATTTGAAATTTGCATTATTCTCTCCATAGATGTCTGTTTTGACTAAAAGTAATACCAATTAGGAGAATCAATATAAGCAAAAAATTGTGACATAAACATGACAAGAGTAATATTTATGTCAAAGATAAGACCTACATCAACTAAGAGGTGAAATTAGACAAGAAACGAATTGATTAAATATCTACCAAGCACTAACAACGATTGACTAAGGTAGAAGCTGATCAGGACATGTAAGGTAACGACTTTCACCACACAATTAAACCCGGTGAACACATCAGGAAATAAAATAATAGTGAGGCGTATCAGACAGGGGAATAGGTGATTAACGAGATTGAGTGATAACAAACCACCTCCAAGTGCAACAATATGCATCTTTAAAAGATAGTTTGTAAATAATCATCAACCAAAGTTTATGGATTGCCAGCAATTCAAATCCAGAACTTTCAAGAACTTGACTACTCACTGTCGGCTATCCAAGATTCAGGCTACCGACAATTAAACTCAGCGTGGCAGCCTGATTGCACCTTCCTTAGATCTATAGAGTGAAATAGCTAAAAGGTGGCGTTGTTATGACAAATAGTGAACGTTGATAGGCTTGCAATAAGTTATCAATATATTGTTTATAAAAAACTTAACTGCTTATCACCATGACAACAAATAATGCAATGCTAAGCAAAGCAGAAATGAGTGTTAGCTGACGTAACTTTGGCATTTGTAATGCCATCAAAAAACCAGAGATAATGAGTAACAGTAAAGCAATGGCAAACGCAGTCGCATAGACTTTAAAAGGAATACCACCTTTTGCTTTGTGGAGCTGTACAAGCTGTCGATACCAACTAGCATTTTCTATGGTTAATGTAACAACTAAAGGCTGAAATGTAGGCGCTAAAACAACATTAACGGTTGAACCACTCCATTCAAGCTGAAAAGAAGAGCCGATTTTTTTAATTTTGGCATTACCTGATGGCAATCCCACACCTTGTTTTTGTAATTCATTTTTTGCCAATGCTACAAGCTCTGTCAGTTCCCCTTGAATAGGCGCTTTAATATGTAGTTCCTGAGTCGTTTTCTCAGTTCCACCTTTTATACCCCAAGTATAAAGTGCACCTGTTACAAAAAACATTATTGCCACGGGTAAGATAAAAGCGGCAAGTAACGTATGTGCTTTGATTAATAACGAACGATTTATTTTTTCCATTAGTCTTTTCTCTGTTTCTTCTTGTTGCTTTAAGTGGCTGTAGAACAACTCATTTTCAGCCCACGGATTTAAACAATACTAATTACGTTAAGTACGTGATCTAGATTTCGCGTAGGAAAAACAACGTAATTCAAGGCATGAATTGACGTAAAAACTTGTTCCCATTACTAAATTTATAACGAAGAAATACATTGTTTTAGCCAGTAAAATGGATCAGCTATTTATCGTCATTGGTATAAGCGGGCACAGTAATTGACATTCAATACAGATTCAATAAATTATTCTATTTTCAGTAAGCAATTGATTAAATTAGATGGAAAGTAGCTTTCTAGAGATAATTACTAGCGGTTTACAGGCTGGGTGCTGCTCTTATCGTGATGTAATCGACGACTCAAGTTCACACAGAGATGGACACAGCATTGATGGACTATAACGACTATATGTTGATGCCTTTAGCACAATAAAACTAAAAAGTTATGATAACAGTATTTTGTCAACCCTACTTTTTAACACTGTTAATACCTCAGCTTCAAACCATGGGTTTTTCTTTAACCAGATATTATTACGCGGGCTTGGGTGCGGAAGCGGCATAACTTGATCTCCATAAGCCGCCCAGTTTCTAACTGTCTCAGTAAGATTTTTTTCTCTATTTTTTAAATGCCATGCCAAAGCATATTGCCCGATGACAAGTGTGAGCTGAATGTCTGGCATCGCTTCAAGTAGCTTATGTCGCCAAGTCTCTGCACATATTGGTGGGGGCGGTAAATCACCAGATTTACCTTTCCCTGGATAGCAAAAAGCCATGGGTAATATTGCAATTTTTTGTGAGTTATAAAAGGTGTTTTTATCAATCCCCATCCATGCTCTCAAACGGTCTCCACTCGGATCATCAAACGGAATACCTGTAGCATGGACTTTTGAACCTGGCGCTTGCCCAGCAATAAGAATCTTTGCGTGCTTATTAACTTGCAAAACAGGACGAACTCCCTCTTTCAAAAAGGGTTCACAAATGGTGCAAGCACGAACGTCTGTTAATAATTGATTGAAATTTTTTGTTTTCATGGCTTGAATTCAGATCATAAGTACATAGTTTGAATGGATGGAAAAAACAGTCAGGAGCATAGTTACGAATCACTTCTTATCCACAGAAAGATGCAAAATGAAAACATACAAATAACCAACTTAGGAACAACAATGCCAGATTTATATACTAAATAAAACAGGTATGAATCACAATAAACCAACAGCACTTCGATAACATTTCCAAAACTGCTCGTCAGTGATAGCCAAATATCATTATCTAAACAAAGTGTAGATAATGATATCGGACGCAGACTTGTAATAGTACCTAGCTTATCTTATCGCAGGATACGACACTACAAAGTATCTGCCTTTAGGTAAGTAGACACTTTTTCAGTTTAGGTATTTATACAATAAAATTATTTAGAATACTTTCTTGTTTACGTACATTGCCAGTTTGAGCCTGCATTGCAATATTAGTTGAATTCGCCCCCTCAGAAACTATCTCAGAAAAGTCTTTTATTTTCACCGTATTTGCATTGATCTCTTCTGCCACCAAACTTTGTTCTTCTGCTGCAGAAGCGATTTGCATATTCATATCAGTAATAGATAAGATAGCACTTCTGATGCGTTGTAGAGCACTGCTTGCTTCCCGTGCTTGATCTACAGTACTTGTTGCACTTTCTTTACTTAACCACATCGCTTTAGAAACAGAACTTGTACCAGCCTGAAGCTGTTCAATCATATTACGTATTTCCATCGTGGATTTTTGAGTTCTTTGCGCAAGAGTACGTACTTCATCAGCAACAACAGCAAACCCTCGACCATGTTCGCCTGCCCGAGCAGCTTCAATCGCGGCATTAAGTGCTAATAAATTAGTTTGATCTGCAATTTCATTAATAACCTGCAAAACCGTCGCAATACTAGTAGTCGCATTTTCTAATGTCTTAATTTCAGCTACAGCCTCATCGATAGATCCTGAAAGTGTATTTATAGATTCAGTAGTATTATTAACAACTAAAGTACCTTTCTGCGTTGCCTCATCTGCTTCTTTAGCCGCCGCCGCAGCGCTTTGGGCATTACCAGCCATATCAACAGACGTCGTTGCCATTTCCTGCATCGCTGTCGCTAACTGCTCTAGCTCTTGGAGTTGATCTTGAATTGCTTTAGTCGCCCCTTCTGAGCCTTGAGCCGTCTCCTCAGCACCAATTAAAATATCTCCACCAATGGACTTAAGTTGTTTAATTTGACCTTGAAGATTTTCGGTAAACTGATTAAATCCAGAAGCAAGTAATGCAAACTCCTCGTCAGTGTCGGTTTTGAGTCGTTTAGTTAAATCACCTTTACCTGATGCAACATCTTGTATTGCGTCATTTAATGAGCTTAATGGTCGCATCAATTTAGTAATTAACAGTAATAAAAGAGTAATACTGATAATTAAAGCAACACCTGCAAAGATGATAGATTCAGAGCGCATTTTAGAAACAGAAGCAAAAGCGATGTTTCGATCAATAGACATCCCAATAAACCAATCTTGATTCGGTACTTTGATAAAATCAAAAACAAAGTCTTGACCATTTATTATAATAGTTTGAACTTGTTCTTTAATTTGAATATTTGGTTGATAAGAGGAGAAATTTTTACCATTTTTTTTCTCATCTGGATGCGCAATAGTAGTACCGTGGCTGTCCACTACAAATAAATAGCCCGCATTGAATAACTTAACATTATTGACGATATCAGCAAGCCCAACAAGGCTGACATCAAAAAATAAAGCACCTACAAATTTATCTTTATCTTTAAGTGGCGTACTAACAGAAATCAACATTTCATTAGTTACTGAGTCAGTATAAGGCTTTGTAACAATAAGTGCGTTACTTTTCTTTGTTGCTATATACCAAGGACGCTTACGACCGTCCCATGAAGGCCCTGGGTTCCAGCTAGGATCACCACTAATAACTTTACCGTCAATTTCTAAACCTCCTCCGCTTAAGATAAATGGTTTTTTGAGGGAAGGTTGCTCTAGTACAGCTTTGATTGCTGCTGGAGACAGGTCTTTTTGAGCAATGTCCGTTACATAGCGGGCAACATCCATACGGCCTTCCATTTCGGCAACAACATTATTTTTAACACTCTGCATAATATCGTCAATACTATTTCGAATTGTGGTTTCAAGCTCTGACTGAACAGTCATGACCTGTTTTATTGACAGTAAACTCACCGTGATTAAAATTAAAATAGAAGAAGCTGTAACAATTTTGTGACTAAATTTCATTATTATTCGGCAAGGATCAATGCTCACTTTGTAAACAAGATAGATTGCCGCTCCATTAGTTGAATTAAGATGTTAGTTCAAGCTGATATCAAAGCTTCTTCACACTATCACTAGCATAAATATCTTCGGTGATATTGTTCGCTCCTTATCACGTCATAAAATGATATTGTATTACATAAATGGCGTCAATTTAATTAAGGTTGAATCTGTTTTTTGTGTAAGAAAAAGGATTTAGATCAAGAAAGCTCAATGTGATCTGTAGTGTATTTGACACACAGACAAAATACTTTACGCAGCAAAAGTAATATACAATTTATCAAGAGAAGCAGTAGACATCCATAAACTTTTACAGCCAAATAATCATAAAAAAATCGGTGCATGTAATAAAATATAAATCAGAAAGTGTTCTAAAAATATTGTAGGGGTATAAAATGCAGGGCATAAAGCCGTTTTTCTAGTATTTTAAACAAGTGAATTCTTTCGTTCTCACGGCATTTTTTAAAAATAAGAAGTAACCAAGAAACTAGTGCATATTTCGTCGTAATTCGTTTTTGCTGGCCATCCAACGCTTACCAGTATGCGCTGCAAATAATGCTAACTCTTCCAACGAGCCGACTGCCCCTTGGTAGTCTTTGCCAAAACCACTTGCAAGTGATAACCAAGTTTCACTGTCAAGCCCAAGTGTATTGAGCAATTTAGGATGATGGCTGGCGATTGCTCCTCGTTTATCTTCTCGTAAAATACGACCGCTCCAATCGACTAGCTCGATATAATCAAGCAGTGAGAAGGGGATTCCCTGCTGTTGAGTTTCATGCTCATCGCCTATAAAACCCAATAATGGCTTTTTCTTAAAACTTAATCCGACCAAAGAAGACCCATTGTTGTTTTCCTCTTTAAAAGCAACACCATGTATGCGCTCATAAGCAGAAGTGTATTCTGACGCTTCAACGCTATTATTCATTTTGGCTCGAACAGGATTAAGATCGACATAAGCCATGCAAGTTAACAATGCATCTTCATCTAATAATGCTTGGGATTTAAATCGTCCTTCCCAGAACCGGCCTGTACAGTTATCTTCTTTATTGGCTTTACGTGCAATGAACTCATTCAGACAACGCATAAACCATGAGATATCTGCTAAACGGTCACGCCAAGCATTGATAATATTCAGCGCAGCTTTACTTTCTTCGTCAGATA
>NZ_JACJDP010000020.1:0-76246 GCF_014163575.1 Psychromonas sp. SR45-3 | reverse complement strand
AGCTCAACTTATTACTAGTAAATACCAATATGGTTTACCGCTTTATCGCCAAGAAGCGATGTTCAAGCAATACGGTATCGAGCTCAGTCGCCAAACCATGAGCAGTTGGATAGACAAATCAGCCATCCGCTTCGCCCCCTTAGTTGAAAGACTGAAAGACGAGCTGCTAAAGCAGCCCACGCTGTTTGCCGATGAAACGCCATTGAAAGTGGTCAAATCTGATAAAGTGAATAGTTACATGTGGGTCTATTGCTCAGGGCAAGACTCACCAGTCCCGAATCATTCTATCCCTAATATCGTACTTTACGACTTCCACAATAGTCGCGCAGCCACCTGCGTGGTCGATTATCTTGATGGTTATCGAGGCTACTTGCATGTTGATGGCTATCAAGCTTATGGTAAAACACAGGCTACCCTCGTAGGTTGTTGGGCGCATGCTAGACGCAAGTTCATTGACGCGAAAAAGCTACAAGGCAAAAATAAAGCAGGTAAAGCCGATGTAGTATTGAGTCTCATCCAGAAACTGTATGGCATTGAATCCCGTATTAAAGATAAAAGTATCGATGAAAAATACACAGCAAGGCAAGCAGATAGTTTGCCTATTCTTAATAAGCTAAACACATGGCTTGAACAGAATCAGCGACAATTAGTCGGTAACAGCAAGCTAATAGAAGCCGCTAACTATCTAGCCAATCAATGGCAGAAGTTGATACGCTACCTAGATGATGGTCAATTAAGTATTGATAACAATCGGGCAGAGCGAGCAGTAAAACCGTTTGTGATAGGCCGAAAGAATTGGTTGTTTAGCCAAACGACCAATGGTGCCCATGCTAGTGCGACACTTTACAGTATTGTAGAAACCGCCAAGGCAAATGGTCTGATCCCATTTGATTACGTCAATGCTTGCCTTGATGAACTGTGCAAACCAGAGCCCGATATCGATAGCTTGTTGCCATGGAATATTAAATTGTAGGTGTGGTTCGCTAGACGCTTACTTTGTTGTTGCTGTACATCTGCATTATTAAATGCAATATCAAGTTGAGTACGTAAATGATCTACTACCGATTCAAAATACTCTCCAGAATGTAAGTTTACCCATTCTCCAAAATAGAAGGGTAATGTTTTAATCAATTTAGCGTAATCTGTACGTTCAAAAACAGGTTGTGCCCAACTTAAATACACCCACTCGGCAACGCACAACACGGCGACCATATTTCCATATTCACCACTGTTAGCCGCTTTTAGCATTAACGCTTGAAAATCACTGGTTGGTGTTAATAATTTAGGTGCTGTTCGCTTCGAGTCAGCAACTGATAATATGTCAAAAGACCGTTGAAAATAGGTATTCTCCGGACCGGCTATATTCCCTAGAAAATGCGCTAATGGCAGACGGTCAGGCAGAGATGGAGCATGATGAATAGCGGAAGCAGCTAAGCGAACAAAATTATCAATAAAAGTATAATCCTGAGCTAAATAAACGCGCATTTTATCCAATGCTAAGCTGCCATCTGCAAGCTCAATACAAAAAGGATGGTTTGTTGCTTTTAACCAATCATCAATACAAGTTTGTTTTAATTGTTCACTTGGGCGCATTACTTTTCCTAGTTCAATTTATAATTATTAAAAAAACAATACTACTGGTTTAAATTGATTATGTTCATATTATATTTATTTTAATTCATTACCTATAAAGTCTAAAAATTGAATTTTTGTCGTCGCCCTCTCTGCAAACACGCTTAAGTTTACATAAAGTACATTCCTTGTTCACTGTTATCCCTTGTTCGCTGTTATTAAGGTTATCCATTACGTTGATTTTTTAGAAAGTAAGTTATCACTAAGGAGGAAAGTATGTCCATGAACCCTGTCGGTTGGTTTGAAATTTATGTCGATGATTTAGCCAGAGCTAAAACATTTTATGAAGCTGTGTTTGAGGTTAATTTAGAAGTACTAGGAGATCCTAATGAATCAAGCATTCAGATGCTCGCTTTCCCTTCTGATATGGAAAAATATGGTGCTACTGGTGCATTAGTGAAGATGGATCATGTTATTGCCGGTGGTGGCGGTACTCTTGTTTATTTTGCATGTGATGATTGTGCAATTGAAGCGGCAAGAGCAAAAACTGCCGGCGGTTCAATACAAAGACCTAAAATGGACATTGGTGAATATGGATTTATTTGTTTAGTGTTAGATTCTGAAGGTAATATGATTGGTTTACATTCAATGAACTAATATCAGTTTCATTAAGCATATGATCAATTATTGGCAAGGAAAAATGCATCAATTTAACAATATTTAGCAAGCATAAAAAAAGAGCCTTCAGGCTCTTTTTTTGTTTTACTAGTAACGAAGTAATTTAAGCCCCTAGCAACAACTTATCATCATCCAATTCTTCACCGTCAGTTCGCGCTTGTGCAAATAGGTTTAATAAATCTTTGACTTCGTAATTAGCACGTTGCTCGCCGGCTAAATCAAAAATAATTTTACCTTCATGCAACATGATAGTACGAGAGCCATGGTCTAACGCTTGACGCATTGAATGGGTTACCATCATCACGGTTAATTGCTTTTCAGCAATAATTTGTGAGGTGATATCCATGATTAATGCCGCTGTTTTTGGGTCCAATGCCGCGGTGTGTTCGTCTAATAATAGAATAGTGCTAGGCTGTAGAGCCGACATCAATAAACTAACGGATTGACGTTGCCCGCCAGATAATAATCCCATCTGACTTTCTAGACGGTCTTCAATACCTAAATTCAAACGCGCTAACTGTTCACGAAAAATTTCTCGTGTTTTAGTGTTTAGTGCTGATGAAAGACGCCCTCTTTTGCCTCGACCATAAGCTAACGCCATGTTTTCTTCAACGGTTAAATCACCACAAGTTCCTGCTAATGGGTCTTGAAAAACACGCGCAATATCTGCTGTTCTTCCCGTTGCAGGTACTTTAGTCACATCACGCTCACCAAATAGAATTTGCCCTTTGGTGCTGTTGATATCACCAGCAATTGTATTTAACAGCGTTGATTTACCTGCACCGTTAGAACCAATAACAGTAACAAATTCACCTTGCGGTATGGTTAAGTCAATGCCACGTAATGCTAACTTTTCAGTGGGTAAACCACGATTAAACGTAACATGTAACTCTTTACAACTAATCATGCTTCTTTCCTCGCTGCTTGTTTAGCTTTCCATTCATTGCGTAGCTTAGGAAAGATCAATGCCAAGGCAACCAGTACTGCCGTGATCAAGTTTAAATCTGACGCACTAAAGCCTAAGAAATCAGCATTAAGTGCCATAGAAACAGCTAGTCGATACAATACAGAACCAACAATACAGCTTAATACGATCACATACATTGAGCGGCTAGCAAACAATGATTGACCAATGATAACCGCTGCTAAACCAACTACGATAGTACCGATACCCATTGTGGAATCGGCAAAGCCATTGGTTTGAGCGAACAATGCGCCAGCTAATCCCACTAAACCGTTGGAAAGAGCCAATCCAGCATAGACTTTTTGCTTGACCACAATACCATTGGCTTGCGCCATACGTTTATTAGAGCCTACGGCGCGCATTGCTAAGCCATATTGTGTTTTTAAGAACCACGCGACTAATAACCCACCAATCAAAGCACAAACAGCCACAAATATAACGCGCATATACATGTCAGGCAGACCAAATATCCCCTCGAAAGGCGTTAAAATGGTCGGTTCCATAATTAATGCTACATTTGGTTTACCCATTACACGCAAATTAATAGTGTAGAGAGCAGTCATGGTTAAAATACTGGCTAACAAATGCAGAATGTCAAAACGTAAGTTTAACCAAGCGGTGACCAAACCTGCACATGCGGCAGCAATGGTCCCTGCGAGGGTTGCTAATAATACATTAACGCCCATTACAATTAGGGTTGCAGTAACAGCAGCCCCAAGTGTAAAACTACCGTCAACGGTTAGATCTGGAAAATCCAAAATACGAAAAGTAAGGTATACCCCAATGGCAACCAAGCCATAAATGAGGCCAATTTCTAACGTACCTAAAAATGAAAAAAGTGACATATTGTTCCGTTCTTATTTAATAACTTTAGTTGCACGAGCAAGTACAGTAGCTGGTACTTCTACACCCATTTTTGCAGCCATTTTAGGGTTAACATAAAGGTCCGTTCCTTGTGCCATTTTGACATCAATTGAACCGGCTTTTTCACCTTTGAGAATACGCACGACGATATCACCCGTTTGACGACCTAAATCAAAGTAGTTGTAACCAACAGCAGCAACAGCACCACGAGAAACAGTATCTGTATCACCAGCAAACACAGGAATTTGCGCATCAATACCCACTTTAATGACGGATTCAACAGCACTAATAATCGTGTTATCGATTGGGCAATAGATAGCATCTACTTTGCCAACCAGTTGTTTTGTTGCAATCATTACATCAGCAGATTTAGGCGCTGCAGATTCAATTACTTCAATACCCATTTCAGCAGCCGCTATTTTTAACGCTGCAACACTTGAAACAGAATTAGCTTCACCTGGATTGTACGGTACACCAACGGTTTTTAAGTTAGGCACAAACTCTTTGATCAAGGCTAAATGTTGTCTCACATTCACCATGTCAGATAAACCAGTAACATTACTGCCTGGTTGTTTTAAAGTCGGTACTAACTTAGCACCAATTGGGTCCGTTACTGCAGAAAACACAATCGGGATATTACGACTCACGCTAACAGCTGCTTGCGCTGAAGGTGTTGCAATAGCAACAATCACATCAGGTTCATCACCGACCATTTTACGTGCAATTTGTGCAGCAATAGCGGGTTGGCCCTGAGCACTTTCGTAAGTAAATTTTAATTCGTCACCCGTGTAACCATTTTCTTCTAAAACTAATTTAACACCGTCTCGAACTGCATCTAGTGCAGGGTGTTCAACAATCGCAGTGGTTGCAACGTAAACAGGTTTAGCTTGCAAACCTGTAGAAATGACTGCAGCAGCCAGAAGAGTACTTTTAACAATTGAATTTAGCTTCATAATTTAATCCCTTAGGTAATAGCAACCATAATAAATAAGTATTCTATTTATGACTAGAATCACGTATTTAATATAATCGATATAAGCTTTGTGTATAGAAGAGTTGATGTCATACCAATCAATAAACTTAAGACATTTATTTTCATTTGGCGTTAATATATTGCGCTTAACGGTACCAGTTAACTTCAACATTACCAAGTACCTATTCAAATACCTATCGGTAAAATGGTTAGTAGATCACTGTAATATTCTAATGTTCTTGTTAAGGCTAAGTCGACCGTTTTATTGTCTTAATTTAAGATCAAAAATATCTATGTCGATTATAAAAAATACGACCTAAATTTTGTTTATTTGATAACAGGTAAATTCATCTGTCAATTTACCTGAATACAAACAAAAAAAGAGCCCTTAGGCTCTTTTTAAAATCAGTATTTAAGTCGAAATTAACGACGTAGACCTAATTCTGCGATTAATGCTGTGTAAGCTGCAACATTTTTACGCTTTAAGTAGTCAAGTAATTTACGACGTTGACTAACCATGCGTAATAGACCACGACGGCTGTGGTGATCATGGATGTGCTCTTTAAAGTGACCTTGAAGGTGGTTGATTTGTACTGTGTACAATGCAACTTGAACTTCAGGTGAACCAGTATCGCCTTCTGCGCGACCAAATTTTGCTACAATCTCAGCTTTCTGTTCTGCACTTAGTGACATAACGTACTCCGATATTTTGTGGTTATGTGAATAACCTATTTTAATTATTATCGCCGATCACTAATTCAGCGATAAAGTGAGAGCCGAAGTTTACGGACTTTTGTACTTAGGTGCAACTATAAAACAAGCTTATTTTACTGCAATCTTATGCTAAAAATTATTTAACAATAAAGAAATAAAGTCACATCGGTTATTGCGCGTTTTATATTGCTCAAATTCAATCATAATGGGACTTTATTTTATATTAATTAGCACACGAGTGAGACTATCTTAGCGGCTTTAACAATGCTTTAATCACTGAACTTAAGCTTACAGAAACCACTAACACAGCCAGTAACGGTAACACCACCCACATACTTGGATGCAGCTGTGCAGGTAATTCAAATCCCCACGTCATCAAGCTCGCTAAAATAACCTCCGCAGCAAGTGCAGCCACCAAACCAGCACTCAATGCTAACAACCCATATTCAGCCCACAAAGTATGGCTGATACGTTTTTTGCTCGCACCTAACGTACGGTATAAGGTGATCTCTCTTTTACGTTCACTCAAGCTTAAACGTAATAAAGTGAATATTAATAAAATACCCGCCATTACCCCTAAGGCAGCAAGCCCAGTTAAAGACCATGAAATTTGTCTTAATAATCCCTGTATTTTATCTGCCATAGTACGAAGATCTAACAAAGTAACGGTTGGATATGAGCGTGCTAATTGATTAACTAATGGAGTTTGATCTTGGCCTGCTCTAAAACTAACCATCCACGTTGCAGGTAAATCAGCAATCACGTCTTCACTGAATATAAACACAAAGTTAGGTTTTAAGCTTTGCCATTCAACCGCACGAATAGAGTTAACCGTCGCTGTAAAAGGTTGGCTATTCACTTCAAAAGTCAGTTTATCACCTAAGGTTATACCTAGTTCACTGGCAACCTCTTGCTCAATAGAAACGGTTTTTTCACCTGTCCATTCACCAGCGACAACGTCATTATAAACCGGTAGTTGTTTCGCCCAGGTAAAGTTAATTTCACGTTTTAAGATACGGACATCTTTATCTTCATAAGCAGCCAATTCGGTGGTGCTTATTGCATTGATGTCAGTAAGGCGACCTCTGATAATGGCAAATGCATCACTGCGCGGTAATTGCAATGTATCAACTTGCTGCAGGTAACCCTGTTGTTCCTCAGGGCTAATATTAATAGCAAACACATTCGGAGCATCCGCGGCTAAAGTCTGTTGCCAATCACCTAATAAGTCACTTTTAATCAACCAAATCAATGCCACTAACATTAATGAACCGGCCAATGCCGCTAATTGCATCATGCTATTTTTGGGTGACCGATTAATACGGCTTAAAGCCAAGCTAAATGCTGCGCCCCATTTAAGTTTCCCCAGTGCTTTTAGCAATCCATAACTGAGTGCAGCGAGCAACACAAATAAAACCAATAAGCCGACTAACACCATCCACACTAATTTATTACTACCATAAAACACAATTAATGCGCTGATCGGTAATAACAATAACCACCAGCTAGTTTTGGAATAATGTGTGGTGGCTTGCTGCTGAATAACATTAATTGCAGGAGCATCTAATAATCGAGTTAATGGGATTAATAACGCAGGTAAACCGATACAAAGTGCAACGCCAATGGCAAACATAAATGGTTGTAGCCCAACGCTAGGTAATTGTTTAGGTAAAATATCAGCTAATGGTAAGCGTAATAAAAACTCTAACAACAGCCCTGCTGCACTCCCGACAACAAATGCCACAACAAACATGATCAGCACTTGGGTGCTTAACCATATTCTTAACCACGCGCGACTCGCTCCCATACTTTTTAACATTGAAACCGTTTCACTGCGATTTCGAGCATAGTGTAAACAAGTCAAAATCAAGGTCACCGCAGCCATTAAGATCACCATTAAAATGGTTAACGATAAATACTGTTTGGCTTTCCCCATTAACCTTGCGGCACGGCTTTCTTTATTTTGATCAACCCAAGATTCACCAGCTTGTAATGAGTAGTCCTGTTGTAAAGCCGCTAAGGCAGATAGGTCTCCATTGATAAATAGTCGATAGCGTACTCGGCTACCCACTTGTACTGCGCCTGTTTTTTCAAGGTCAGCATCATGAATAAAGAGATTTGGAATGCTATTAAAAGGGTTATAAGCCAGTTCAGGCTCATCTTTGATCACCCCTGTAATAGTTAAGTCTGCATCACCAATCGCTAATGTTTCACCTATTTTTGCATCTAGTAGCGACAATAACCGAGGTGAGATCCATAACTCACCAGGGTTGACTTGATGAGCAACGGTTTCACTATTATTGGTTAAATTTAACATCCCACGCAGCGGGTAATTTGTTTCTACACTTTTAACCGTGACCAATTGCATCTTGAGATCACTAAATGCCATGGTCTGAAATCGGCTTTGTGAAGAGACCGTGAGTCCGGCTTTTTGGGCTTGTTCAACTAACGTATTAGGAATGGGGTTAGACGATCGAAAGACAAGATCAGCCGCTAATAAAGAACGGCCTTGGTTTGTCATCACTTTCTCGACACGTAACGCAAGGGTCGATAATGCCACTACACAGGCAATAATTAGCGTTAATGCCACCATCACAGGCCATAATTGACCAAACCAGATCTCTCGCCAGCTCCAGCTTATTATCATTTTATTGGTTTTCATGCACTTTCCTGACATTGACCATCATTAATAATCAGCGTGCGTTGGCAACGCTTAGCGAGGTTTGCATCGTGAGTCACTAAAATCAGGGTTGTGCCCTGCTCTTGATTCATCTTAAATAACAGCTCAATAATATTTTGCGCTGTTTTCTGATCCAAATTCCCCGTGGGTTCATCAGCAAAAAGAACTTTAGGCTCAGTGACAAAAGCACGTGCTAAGGCAACTCGCTGCTGCTCTCCACCAGAAAGTTGAGTCGGTAAATGAGTTTCGCGACCTGACAGCCCTACTTCGTTTAACAGTTGTTTGGCTTTTTGATTATTGCTGGCTTCATCTTCATTACCACGGAGTACCATCGGTAAGGTGACATTTTGTAAGGCGTTTAAAGAAGGAATAAGCAAAAAGTTTTGGAACACAAATCCGATTGATTCACTACGGATTTTAGCCCTTTGCTCATCATCCATCGCAGAGATAGTTGAATCTAACAAAGTAATAGAACCTGATGTCGGTTGGTCTAGTCCTGCAAGTAAACTCATCAAGGTTGACTTACCTGCACCCGAGGTTCCCATAATAGCAACCGATTCACCGGCATTGATGTTAAAGGAAATCCCCTTTAGGATAGATAGTTCGTTATCATTGCTTATTACTGATTTAGTAATATTCTTAACACTTATAATGGATTGACTCATGATTAAACTCGTTTCCTTATTATTCTCATTGCTATTTTCGTCTTTCGTTTACAGTAACACGTTACTGATTGTGGGAGATAGCCTAAGTGCCGGTTACCAAATGCCAGTGGAGAAAAGTTGGCCTGTATTATTACCGGAACAATTAAAACAACAAAATCAAAAAATTAACGTTGTAAACGCCAGTATATCAGGTGACACAAGTGGCAATGGATTAGCGCGTATACCGGCTTTGTTAAAAAAACATCAACCTGATTATGTTTTAATTGAATTAGGAGCAAATGATGGATTACGTGGTTTTTCACCCACTATTATCAATAATAATTTAAGCATTATTATTGATAATATCCAAGCACAAAATGCGCAGCCTATTTTAATGCAAATTCGTGTCCCGACTAATTATGGGAAACGTTACAGCGAAGCTTTTTCAAGCATTTACCCAGCTTTAAGCGAACAAAAAAACGTTCCTCTGATGCCATTCTTTTTAGAACACGTGATCACTAAACCTGAATGGATGATGAGTGACGGTTTACACCCTAAAGTAGTTGCTCAGCCTTGGATTGCAGAATTTATTGCAACGGAATTAAGAAAAATTATTAAATAATACTCAGCTAGCTAACAATAAGATCACTTAGCTAGCGATAAGACTATACGTATGACACTTCAAAGTACAAAAATGAACGAACCCAGATTTAAAGATATTCTCAATATAAAAAGAAGTGCTAACGGCCATAGATAAGTAAGTGAAAAAGATCCTACGAATCAAAGCACTCAATAAAAATAACAATAATTTAACAAAAAAATGTTCAAAATCACAAGGTTGATTTTAAGTTATTCAAAAATTTAGTTTTTTAAAGTAAAAGTAATTTGAAATAGAAGTGAGTCAAGCATAAAAAATTTCAAATTAAAGTACCTTCATATTAATATCATCAAATGTCTGATAGAAGCATTCCATAGAGTAATCCGTCATGATCAAGAACCAAAAAACCGCCACCCTATTTGCGCTACTCGCTGTATTGATGTGGTCGACAGTTGCCACTGCATTTAAGATAACTTTAACTTATTTTAGTGCATTACAGATGCTGCTTGCAGCTAGCTTAGTCAGTAGCTTAGTTTTGCTCTTTATTTGTTATCGACAACATAAAATAACTTTGCTTAAAACAAGTTTTTTAAAAAGGCCCTACTTCTATCTTTTAATGGGCGCAATTAATCCATTTTTATATTATTTTTTGCTTTTCCAAGCCTATGATTTATTACCTGCGCAACAAGCACAGTCACTAAATTATACTTGGGCGATCACGCTCTCGTTATTGGCTATACCAGTACTAGGGCAAAAATTACGTAGGAATGACATTGTCGCGATTACCTTAGGCTATTTTGGGGCATTGGTTATTGCCACTAAAGGAAACCTATTCGCACTTGATTTTGAAAGCCCTATGGGTGTAGTTTTGGCGCTGCTAAGCACCATACTGTGGGCCTGTTATTGGATATTTAATAGTAAGAATGATGCTGACCCAATGGTCGCTTTATTGCTCTGTTTTTTATGTAGTTTACCCATGGTGTTGTTAACTATATTAATATTCGATGATATTAATATCACCGCTTGGCAAGGTTGGTTAGGTGCTGCTTACATCGGTCTATTTGAAATGGGTCTGGCTTTTGTGGCTTGGTTAACCGCACTTAAATACGCAGAAAGCACCAGTAAGATAAGTAATTTAATTTTTATCTCGCCCTTTGTTTCTTTAGTGCTATTAAGTCAAATTATTGGAGAGACTATCTATCCTGCAACTATCATTGGGTTAGTATTGATAATCACAGGCCTACTGATCCAGAAAAAGGCTTAGTCGCGTAAGTGCATCGAAAAACCAAAGCTTTGCCTCCTGCTAATGTTTGTTTAAAATAAAAACAGACTAAAACAAAAAAGCACCAATCATAACGATTGATGCTTTTTAAGAGGCTATTTATTACATTACTTAGTAACGGTACTAACTGTACCTAAATAACAAGACCTAAACCTAACAATACCTAAAAATCAATCTAGGTATTGATTAGCATTATTTTTTCACTCTACGTGATAATGATAAACCAACTAACGCTAAGCCAAGAATCGCAATAGTTGTTGGTGCAGGCACATTAACGATTAATGAAGGATTATTAAACCCAGCACCTTGGAATACCGTTGACTCACCAAATACAACTAAACCGTTATTGTCTTGAACGCCATTTACCCAGCCTTGAACAATACCAGTCACATCAACAGTAAAAGTACCAAATGCATCGGTTTTAACGTTGCTTACTAAGTCTTTTTGATTGCTTGAAGCTTGAGCATATTCAAATAAAGGTAAAGAACCAGATGCATCACTCCAAGCACTTTCAACTTGTCCTAATAAAACAGTTAAGTTATTTTTATCGTTTAAACGAGAAACAAAATCAAGACTAAATAATGCAGAGAAACCTGAAGCATTAACGTTACTTGCTGTTAAGTTACTTAAATCGAAATTAAGAAAAGTTGCAATACGTTTACTTTCTTGACTTAACTCAGCTCGTTCACGTGCGATAACCTCAGTAGCAGATAAAGTACCACTGTCAACAACACCTGCAAAGTTCGCATCGCCATCAACAGATACGCTAACAATTGAAGTGGGTGTAGTAGTAATTAATGATGCTTGAACACTCGGCACAATAAATACTGACATTAAGCACAAGCTAGTAGTGATGGTCGTAAATAATTTTTTCGAATTAAACATAAGTATTATCCTTTAGTTTTTACTACTATCTGTTCAAATAACAAGTAGGCAGCAATTTATGTATCTCTAACAAGGTATAAAGCAAAAAATATGCCATAAAATATATCACTTTATTTTCAATAAGATAATTTCTTTAAAATATTAACTTGCCTAATTATGCAAAAAAAACCGACACCCATTTAGAGTTACCTCACATGGCTAGTTTAATTACCCATTAATAGATAATGTTATTAATAAACGCTAAACAACCAGCTTTATCTGCTGATATTATCAATCTATTAAGATGACGAGCGATTTATAAGGGGCTCAAAACGTATAAACCAGCTTAAATAACAATGAGCTATTAATTCCAATATAAGTAATGATCTATTCATTTATGCTTGTTAAAATGAATCCTAGCTTCGTTGTTGATTTGATTCAGAACCTCCTGTTCTTCACCACTCTGTGGCCAGCTAAAGCTGTTCAAAATTATTCCATACTATTTTGTGTAAGAGAATAACTAGTTACTGCAATCAACGCCTTGCTATCATCCATTTTCCCTAACGCCTAAATAGACCATTTATTTATCCAGATGGGTATAACTGTTCTGCTCAGCCATTTCTCTCAACTTCTTTCAAAAAAGATCTTTCAAGCAACACTTTTATTAGACACTCTAACTTCAAGTATAAAAAACAGCTTTAAACTAATTAATTTATAAAATGGTTTTCCGAAGAGGGACTTGAACCGTCACTACCAGAATTAGATGCGGGGTTTGTCATCAAAGAGCGGATATATTAGAGACTCAAATTTTAGATATAAAAAAACCAGCTATAAGCTGGTTCTTTTATGAAATTGGTGCCCGGAGACGGACTTGAACCGTCACGACCAGAATTAGATGCGGGGGTTTGTCATCAAAGAGCGGATATATTAGAAGCTCAAATTTTAGATATAAAAAAACCAGCTATAAGCTGGTTCTTTTATGAAATTGGTGCCCGGAGACGGACTTGAACCGTCACGACCATAAGTCGAGGGATTTTAAATCCCTTGTGTCTACCGATTTCACCACCCGGGCAAAGATTGTAATGGAGGCGGAACCCGGAGTCGAACCGAGGTGGATGGATTTGCAATCCACTGCATGGCCACTCTGCCATTCCGCCAAAACATTTGGAGCGGTACACGAGACTCGAACTCGTGACCCCGACCTTGGCAAGGTCGTGCTCTACCAACTGAGCTAGTACCGCATCACTATGTTTATCTCAAGAAGAAGCAGAAACTGTTTCCCCTCTCGATGTGTGCGCATTCTAATGATTCTTCACAATGAGTCAATAGATATTATCGACTTTTTTACTTCTTTTAACTCGTTCGACGTTTTTTTAGACGAAGCGTTTACATATTCAGCAATTTACAGCTCATTACTCTTTTTAAGTAACGGCCAAGCAGCAGCAAGATAAACAATCATTGACCATAGCGTTAATGCTGTTGCTACATATAAGAAAGTAAAGCCTACCCATTCCATTTCTACCGAATGTTGCCAAATTAACAAAAACAATGCCAACATTTGCGATGCGGTTTTAACTTTACCAATAGATGAAACAGCGACACTTGCTCGCTCACCCAATTCAGCCATCCATTCACGTAATGCAGAAATAATAATCTCGCGACAAATCATAATCATTGCAGGTACAGTTATCCAGATAACCGAATAATGTTCAACAATCATCACTAACGCAACGGCTACCATAATTTTATCTGCGACGGGATCTAAAAATGCGCCAAAGGGAGTTTGTTGATTTAAACGACGTGCTAAATAACCATCTAACCAATCAGTTATGCCTGCTAACCAAAAAATAAACGTGGCAAGGGGTGCTGACCAAGATATCGGTAGATAAAAAATAACTACAAATACAGGGATCAGAAGAATTCGAAAACAGGTCAATAAATTGGGAATGTTGAGCATTAAAATATCCTTTAAGGTAAGCCAGCTTATTTTTGCATTTTATGGTTTACATTTGCAAATGCTTAACTCATAAAGTAGGCAATTAATAGCAATATATTTCAGCTTACAAAATGAATCACCTACATCTGCCTTGATAAAGAGAGATAGATCAAAAAATACAGAGCTGTTAATACAATGCACTCATTAATGACGCTCAAATATCATTTAAGAAACCAATACCATTATTTTCATTGAAGTGTATCGCAATGATATTGCAAAATGATGTTCAAAAGTTAAAAGCTGTTAATTAATAGGTAAGAGTTAAGTCCAGTTAATCTTTAAGCATTACCTATTAAAGTGAGAAGAAGCGAGCTGGATTGCCCTCACTTAATCTTATAAACTTTTAAAGCGAGTATCGCTTATGACAACTCACTTGTACGCAAGCAATGCTAATGATGCAAAACTTCATGAATCGTTTCGGCCAAACTTTTGCTTATTCCATTTAATTTGGCTAACTCATCAATACTGGCAGATTTCACGCCCTGTAAACCGCCGAAATGATTGAGTAGCATTTGGCGTCGTTTAGCGCCTACACCTGCAATCCCTTCTAGCGTACTCGTCCGCCTTACTTTATCTCGTTGCTGACGATGCCCCATGATAGCAAAGCGATGCGATTCATCTCGAATCTGCTGAATCAAGTGTAAGGCTGGAGAAGCACTGTCTATTTCTAATATTTCATGGCTGTCAGCCAAAATAAGTGTTTCTTCACCCGCTTTACGTGCAACACCTTTAGCGATACCAATCAACAGTGGGTATTTATCCGGGAAGTTATGCTCAAGTGAACTAACAATCGTTTCAGCTTGACTCAATTGCCCTAAACCACCGTCAATAAAGATAATATCAGGCGTTGTTTCTGCACTTTGTAAATCTTTAAAGCGACGTGCTAATACTTGCCCCATTGCCGCGTAATCATCCCCAGGAGTGATTCCAGTAATATTAAAGCGACGGTAATCAGATTTTTTAGCTCCTTCACGGTTAAAGACAACACAGGAAGCCACTGTTTTTTCACCCATCATATGTGAAATATCGTAACATTCCATACGTTGAATAGGCTCGGTCAGCTCTAGTTTTTCTTCGAGTAAGTTATAACGTTGTAGAATGGATTTTTGCTGACTTAAGTGCGTGCTTAAGGCTACATTGGCATTAGTTTTCGCTAATTTAGTAAAGCGTAAGCGCTCGCCTCGCATCACAATTTTAAGTTTAGTTTTATAGCCACTATGTTCTGAGAACAGCTCCTCAAAAATTTCTCGATCAGTAAAATCATCACTTAATAATATTTCACGGGGAATGGCACGACCATTTTGGCCAGATAAATAAAATTGACTCAAAAAGCTACTGAGCACTTCTTCTTCAGAACTATTTTTTGGCACTTTAGGGAAATAATTACGACTACCTAATACACGCCCCTGTCGAACAAATAACATATGAATACTGGCAACACCATGTTGATAGCTAAAACCTAATACATCTAATTGTTCAACTTCGCCGCTCACCCACTGTTGCTCTTGTACTTTTTTCAAGGATTGAATTTGGTCGCGTCTTACGGCCGCTTTTTCAAACTCTAATGCTCGGCTCGCAGACTCCATCTCAGTCACTAATTCTTCAATTACATGCTGACTTTTACCCTGTAGGAAGGCGGTCGCCAAATCGACTTGATGTGCATACTCCTGCTCAGGCATAGCATTCACACAGGGCCCTAAACAACGCTTTAATTGATATTGTAAACAAGGACGAGAACGGTTTTTATAATAGCTATCTTCACATTGACGTATAGGAAACAGTTTTTGCATTAAATGCAGGCTTTCGCGCACAGCCCCGCCACTTGGATAAGGTCCAAAATAAGTACCTTTACGTTTTTTATTTTGCGAACGCACTAGGGTTAGCTGCGGATGCTTATGGTCGCTTAAAAATAAATAAGGGTAAGATTTATCATCACGTAACAGCACATTATATTTAGGTTTGTGCTGCTTGATGAAGTTATGCTCAAGGATCAACGCTTCCGTTTCGGTATGCGTGATAGTGACTTCTATACGAACAATATGACTTACTAACGCCAATGTTTTAGGGTGTTTTTGAGTTAGGCTGAAATAACTACTTAAGCGTTTTTTAAGATTTTTAGCTTTACCAATATAGATGATTTGATCTTTATCATCGAACATACGGTACACACCGGGTTCAGTGGTCACTGTTTTTAAAAATGCATCTGAATTAAATTTGCTCATAAGCAGAATGTCGCTCACCGGTAAAGTTTAGTCGTTGATTAAGTGTAAACTGAGGATATAAAAAAGCACCTTAATATAAGGTGCTTTTTGTATTTTTTAACAAAGTATTTGTTTATAGCGTATCCGCATCCAGCATTCCATAACGAATAGCCAAATGAGTCAACTCTACATCTCCATGTACTCCTAATTTATCAAATAGACGATAGCGGTAACTATTGATAGTTTTAGGGCTGAGACTTAATTGCTCAGAGATATCAACAACACGCTGTCCCTTGGTGATCATGATCATGATCTGTAGTTCGCGCTCAGACAACACACGAAATGGATCTTCATCATTAGGTGACAACTGTGATAATGCCATTTGTTGTGCAATTTCAGGCGTTAAATAACGCTGTCCTGAATGCACAATACGAATTGCATTTAACACTTCCTCAGGGCAAGCACCTTTACTTAAATAACCAGCTGCACCTGCTTGCATTACTTTGGTTGGAAATGGATTTTCAGTATGCATGGTTAGCATAATGATTTTAATATCTTCATTGATGCGCAAAATTTTATGCATCGCATCAAGTCCGCCAATACCTGGCATATTAATATCCATTAAAATTACATCTGGTTCATTACTACGGCACCACTTAACAGCGTCTTCTCCGCTTTCAGCTTCGCCAATTACTTTCATGCCTCGAACATCATCAATGATACGGCTTATCCCTGTACGAACTAATTCATGGTCATCGACCAGCAGGATATTTATCACTAAACTTCTCCGTATGAGTAAAGAATTACTCATGATACTAATATGAGCTAATACTAATTGTAACAATTTAATACGCTATTTTAGTTGTTAAAATAGTTTACTTTTTGGTGATAACTTTAATAAAAGGAATACTCACTTATAGTAACCTACACCTCAAACTAAACTCTCTTTCCGCGTAAAAATTTAAAACGTATATTTAATACAACCGGTATAACACTGATTTAACGTGCGACATATTACCCAAGCTACAACATATCGTATAATTAAAATGTACGATTTGTTAAGCACTTAACAATTGTAACATTAGACAAGTGGCATTCGCTCCATTATATCAAACGATTTAAAGACTCAACCTGAACTTGCACCGTTATGTATGCGGTTATCTTTGCTACTTAATTATTCATTGTTAGATTCAGGAATAAAACTCAACGTAAAAATAAACATCAAAATAGCGCAGATTATTACAGTATTTAAATCGAATGTTAGCCAATACTAATAGCCTAAGATCGCTAAATCAAGCGCTTACTATTTGCTACTTTTTGATAAAAATCAGCACTTTTTCTGTTAGATAATTTATTATCAGGCATAAAAAAGGCCGCTCGAAAGCGACCCATCCTATCATGAAATAGGTTATTTACTTATATCGTCAAAGAATGTTTTTAAACTATTCAAAAAACCTTCTGATTTAGGTTGGTGCTTTTTGCTGCTACCTGATCCCAGTGAGTTTTCAAACTCTTTTAACAATTCACGCTGTTTGCTTGATAATTTAACTGGTGTTTCAATAGTCACTTTACACATTAAATCACCCGTAGAGTGACTACGCACTGATTTAACACCTTTATTGCGCATACGGAACATACGTCCAGTTTGCGTTTCTGCAGGTATTTTCAGTTTCACGCGACCATCTAAAGTAGGAACTTCAATTTCCCCTCCTAATGCCGCTTCAGTAAAGCTAATGGGTACTTCACAATATAAATCATTGCCGTCGCGCTCAAATACATCATGCGGACGTACATTCATCTGTACATACAAGTCACCAGCAGGTGCACCTTGCTCTCCCGCTTCACCTTCACCGCTTAAACGGATACGGTCACCAGTATCAACACCGGCTGGGATTTTAACTGATAAGGTTTTACTGCGCTCGTAACGGCCTTCACCGTGACACTTGTTACATGGGTCAGTGATAATTTTACCTTTACCACGACAAGTAGGACAAGTTTGATTAACTGCAAAGAAACCTTGACGCATTTGTACTTGGCCTTGGCCGTGACAAGTGCCACAAGTTTTAGTATCTGTACCTTTCTTAGCACCAGAACCATTACACTGTTCACAATGTACTAATGTTGGAATTTGGATCTCTTTAGAGATACCTTTAACGGCCTCTTCTAATGTTAGCTCCATGTTGTAGCGTAGGTCTGAACCCTGTTGAGGACGCTGCGCACCACCACGGCGGCCACCACCAAAAATATCTCCGAATATATCGTCAAAACCGCCACCGCCGAAACCACCACCGCCGTGACCTTGCTGATTAACACCATCGTGGCCGTATTGATCAAATGCGGCTTTCTTTTGGGGATCGCTAAGAATTTCGTAAGCTTCTTTTACTTCCTTGAATTTTTCTTCTAGCGCATCGTCACCTTTAGTACGGTCTGGGTGGTACTTCATCGCTAGGCGTTTATAAGCTTTTTTAACTTCTTTCTCTGTCGCATCTCGGCTTAAACCAAGTACTTCATAACAATCTCGTTTAGACATGGTTATTTCTCAAATCTCTGTTTATTGAAAACAAACACGCGGATTATAGATAAATCCATAACCCGCGAGTTGAAACGATCTTACTTATTTAGGGGTTACCTAATTATTTTTTCTCGTCTTTTACTTCTTCAAACTCAGCATCAACGATATCATCATCTTGCTTAGCTTGTGCTTCTGGTTGTTCTGCACCGGCTTCACCAGCTTGTGCTTTTTGTTGAGCAACTTCAGCTAGTTTTTGTGATGCTTCAGCTAGCGCTTGCGTTTTAGTCTCAATTGCTTCTTTATCTTCGCTTTTAATTGCAGCTTCAAGTTCAGTTAACGCAGCTTCAATTTTTTCTTTATCGTCAGCTGGTAGTGCATCGCCTGCTTCTTCAATTTGTTTGCGAGTAGAGTGTACTAATGCATCACCTTGATTACGTGCAGTTACCATTTCTTCAAACTTTTTATCAGCATCAGCATTTGCTTCTGCGTCATTTACCATTTTTTCAATCTCTTCGTCAGATAGACCAGAGCTTGATTTAATCGTAATTTTTTGTTCTTGGTTAGTATCTTTATCTTTAGCAGATACGTGCAAGATACCATCAGCATCCATATCGAAAGTAACTTCGATTTGTGGTGCACCACGCGTTGCAGCACGAATACCTTCAAGGTTAAATTGACCTAGAGATTTATTATCCGCAGCTCGTTTACGCTCACCTTGAAGAATGTGAATGGTTACTGCACTTTGATTGTCTTCCGCAGTAGAGAATGTTTGTGACTGTTTAGTTGGGATAGTTGTATTTTTCTCGATAACTTTCGTTAATACGCCACCCATTGTTTCGATACCTAGAGATAACGGTGTAACGTCTAATAATAGAACGTCAGTTTTGTCACCAGAAAGTACAGCACCTTGAATCGCAGCACCCATTGCAACAGCTTCATCAGGGTTAACGTCTTTACGTGCCGCTTTGCCAAAGAACTCAGCAACTGCTGCTTGTACTAAAGGCATACGAGTTTGACCACCTACTAAGATAACATCATCGATGTCACCAACAGATAAGTCAGCATCTTTAAGTGCAATACGTAATGGCTCAAGTGTTGCTTTAACCATATCTTCAACTAAAGACTCTAATTTAGAACGAGTTACTTTAATGTTTAAATGTTTAGGACCTGATGCATCAGCAGTGATGTATGGCAGGTTGATGTCAGTTTGTTGTGCAGAAGAAAGCTCGATTTTTGCTTTTTCAGCCGCTTCTTTAACACGTTGCATCGCTAATGGATCTTTAGTTAGATCGAAGTTCTGGTCTTTTTGGAACTCTTTAACTAAGAAATTAATTAGACGGTTATCGAAATCTTCACCACCTAAGTGCGTATCACCATTAGTTGCTAATACTTCAAATGTTTTTTCGCCATCTACTTCATCGATTTCAATTATTGAAATATCGAAAGTACCGCCACCTAAGTCGTATACTGCAACAACACTGTCGCCTTTAGAGTTATTAACGCCGTAAGCAAATGCAGCAGCAGTTGGCTCATTGATGATACGTTTAACATCAAGACCAGCAATACGGCCAGCATCTTTAGTTGCTTGACGTTGTGCATCGTTAAAGTAAGCAGGTACTGTAATTACAGCGCCAGATACTTTTTCACCTAGGTAATCTTCTGCTGTTTTTTTCATTTTTTTCAATACTTCAGCAGAGATTTGTGGAGGTGCCATTTTATTGCCACGCGCTTCAACCCATGCATCACCATTATCAGCTTTTACAATTTTGTAAGGCATGATTTTGATATCGCGTTGTACTTCTTCATCTTCAAAGCGACGACCGATAAGACGTTTGATAGCAAATAAAGTATTTGTTGGGTTAGTTACAGATTGACGTTTAGCAGGTTGACCTACTAAGATTTCGCCATCTTCTGCATAAGCAATGATTGAAGGAGTAGTACGTTCGCCTTCTGCATTTTCAATGATTTTAGCTACATCGCCATCCAGTACAGAAACACATGAATTCGTAGTACCTAAATCAATACCGATAATTTTACCCATTTTAACTCTCTCCACACTTGTTAATGTTGTTACTTGTTTAGTTGACTAACTGCACGCTGGCAGTGTCTGTTCGATACTTTATATATAAGGGGCTATTTTTTTGTTTCAAGGGCTACAAGCAAAAAAAATGACTTTTTTTTAAATAATGCTTATTGCAAGAAACTACTAAGCCGCTTTATTGATTAAAATAGATGATTAAAACGCTGAATATTGATAAATAAACAGGCAATCACCCACTTGTCTCTATGCACAATATTGATTTAATCAATATCATTTAAAGCAATTTCTTTAACAGCCCCCTGCCTAACATTTAATAGTTAGGGCGATGTGGCCATAAAAAAAGGTGCTAACGCACCTTTTTATTCATTTTTATTTGAGCCGATATTTTTACAAGCTTTTAGCTTTCAAAAAAATTATTCTGCAGCTTTTGAAACCACAACCATGGCAGGGCGAATAACTTGACCGCCATTTAACTCATAACCTTTTTGCATAACAGCAACAACTTGGTTAGGCGCAACACCTTCAACCACTTGCATACTCATTGCTTGATGCTTTTCAGGATTTAATGTTTCACCGATCGGATCGATTTGTTGAATACCGATGCTTGCAATCGCTTTCAATAGCTCAGTTAAAGTCATTTCAACGCCCTCAACCATAGGTTTCAAGGTTTCATTCTCTTTATCTGCGTGTTGAATCGCTAATTCTAAGTGATCAACAACTGGCGTTAATGCATTCGCAAATGTTCTTAAAACAGATTTACGACGGTTTTCCGCATCAATGCCTGCTTTACGAATTTCGTTTTGAGAGAAAGCTTGAGCACGAATAACAAGATCTTTCTGCTCAGCTAATGCTTCTTCAGCCAAAGCTAATTTTTTAGTTAACGTTTCAATTTGAACAGCTTGCTCATCAACAACTTCAACAGCAACATCTTCAGTTATTGTTTCTGCATTTTGCTCGACAGCTTCTTCGCCTAAAACAGTTTCAATTGCTTCTTCAACAGTCTTTTTTTGTTCTTCGCTCATAATTCAATCCTACTTAATATTATTTGGGTCAATTTTATAAGTTCTATTATGGGGATAGTAATAATAGTTTCAAGCCTGTTAATAAAAACATTTATAACAGGTATACTGAAAATCATCACATTTTCGCAAGTAGGCATTCTATGAGTCAGGATAATCAGCAACAATCTGAATTTAAAACCATTGGGTTAATCGGCAAACCACAACACAGTGAAGCGCTACAGACACTAACTAGCCTGTACTATTTTTTAGAAGCTCGTGGTCATTCAATCATTGTTGACCTGCGTTTAGCTGATGACTTAGACCTACCACAAATACGCTATGAAGATTTAGTGGGGATTGGTCAAAAATGCGATTTAGCAATAGTCGTTGGCGGTGATGGATATATGTTAGGCGCCGCTAGAGTGCTTGCACGATTCGATATTTCAGTAATTGGTGTAAATAGAGGTAATTTAGGTTTTTTGACAGATTTAGATCCTGATAACTTCGAACAGCCACTTAGTGAGGTATTAGAAGGTAACTATCAAACTGAACATCGCTTTTTATTAGAAGCACAAGTGCATAGCCACGGTCATATGAAAAGCAGTAGTACAGCGGTTAATGAAGCGGTGTTACATCCTGATAAAATTGCACATATGATCGAATTTGAAGTATATGTTAACGACAACTTTATGATCAACCAACGTGCAGATGGCTTGATCCTATCGACTCCAACCGGTTCAACAGCTTATTCGCTGTCAGGAGGCGGCCCGATTTTAACGCCGAAACTGGATGCAATTAGTTTATTACCAATGTTTCCTCACACCCTTAACAGCCGCCCTATCGTTATTGATGCCAATAGTGTTGTGCGATTAAAAATGGCGCAATCAAATACGACAGAAATGCAAATCAGCTGCGACAGTCATGTTAATTTATCAGTGTTACCCGGTGATGAAGTCATTATTAAAAAGACACAGCATAAATTGCATTTGGTGCACCCTCAAAATTACAACTACTTTAACGTACTTCAAACTAAATTTGGTTGGGGTAATAAACTTTTTTAATATATTTAACTGACTAAAAATCAGTACAGGCCATCCTAGGAATGTACTGATTCAAGTAACCTAAGTTCTGGATAAGCAAAGCGATATCGCACCGTTATTCCAGCGGATTTCTTCGATAATTCGCCTTGAACTACGCAAAACTAACGGCACTATTTAATAGCCAAAAATATAATCTTATGACGTTATGATTTTAACTAACCTCAATTCCACTTTCATTAACCAAAATTAAAGTGTTCAGTTCAATTAGACCAGAATAAGTAATCCCCTCTAGCCAAATCAATCACCATTACCATTCGACCTCCCCTTTCATACTTATTTGTTATTAACCAAAACAACATTTCTGAATACATCGGAAAATGAACAGCATTAAAAAATTAACGAAAATTACACAAACAGCACTTTACTGTTTAAAAAAACAGTATTAAACTACAATCATAAGCTGTGTTTTTAAACAGTGCTTTTAAACCACTGTTTTTAACTAATGGTCATTTCGTTGTTAATATAATCGTTAAGATAATCATAGGATATCTATTTTATGCTAAGCCAATTAACTGTTCAGAACTTTGCAATTGTGAAATTTCTAGAGCTTGATTTTCACCAAGGCATGACCACAATCACTGGTGAAACAGGCGCAGGTAAATCAATTGCTATCGATGCATTAGGCCTATGTCTTGGTGACCGCGCGGATGCAAGCATGATCCGACAAGGTACGGATAAAGCAGAAGTCAGCGCACGCTTTAACCTAAGTGACACACCAAATGCACTTGCTTGGTTAAGTAATAACGATTTAGAAAATAGTCTCAGCGATAACCCTAACGAATGTTTATTACGTCGTATTATTACCAAAGAAGGACGCTCGCGTGCTTACGTTAATGCAACGCCGGTACCGCTTTCTCAATTAAAAAGTTTAGGTCAGCTATTAGTCAATATTCATGGTCAGCATGCACACCAAAGTTTATTACGCCCTGATATACAACTATCGATTATTGATGAATATGCCAATCATCAACAACTAGTACAAAAAGTAAAAGACACTTACCAAGGTTGCCACTTTCTAAAAAAACAATTGCAGCAACAACAGCTAAGTCAACAAGAAAAACAAGCTCGGAAACAGTTACTTGAATACCAAATTATTGAATTAGACGAGTTTGCATTAGCAGAGGACGAGTTTACAGAAATAGAGTCCGAGCATAAAAAATTAGCCAACAGTGGCGCGCTGCTAGAAAACACACAAATTAGCTTAAATTTATTAACGGATTCAGATGAAGTCGATGCACTAACGCTATTACAAAAAAGCATTTCATTACTTGAATCGCAAGTACAGCACGACAGCAAGCTTGAAAGTATTGTCACTTCGCTACAGGAAGCCGTGATTCAAATTGAAGAAGCAGGCTACGAATTACGTCAATACAGCGAACAACTAGAGCTGGACCCAGAGCAATTTGAGCAATTAGAGTCACGCTTAAGCCAGGCGCTGACATTAGCAAGGAAGCACCAAGTTCAGCCAGAAATGTTATATACGTTCCACCAAAAACTAAGCAAAGAATACCAACAACTTAATAATAGTGAAGCACAGATAGAGAAGCTAACGATGGATCTTGATAACGCAAAACAAGATTACATTAAACATGCACAAAAACTCAGCCAAAGCCGTCAACGTTACGCAAAAGAACTAAGTAAAAAAATTACTAAGAGCATCCAGAAACTTAATATGGCCGATGGTCAATTTGAAGTCGCAATGACTCAACACGGTGCTGATAGCCTGAGTCCTCTTGGTATTGATGGCATTGAATTCCAGGTTGCAGCTAATGCAGGGCAAGGCTTACAAAATTTAGGTAAAGTTGTATCGGGTGGTGAATTATCACGTATCAGCTTAGCGATTCAAGTGATCATCAGCCAACGCGTTTCAACACCAACGCTAATTTTTGATGAAGTTGATGTAGGTATCAGTGGCGCAACCGCCGCAGTAGTTGGTAATTTATTACGTCAATTAGGTGAAAGCACACAAATATTTTGTGTTACTCATTTACCGCAAGTAGCTGGTAATGGTCATCAACATATGATTGTTAATAAACATAGTGATGGTAAAAGTACCAATACTAATATGCAATTATTAGATGAATCAGAACGTATTCATGAACTCGCAAGGCTATTAGGCGGAGATAGTATTACCGAACATACATTAGCCAACGCAAAAGAATTGCTAATTTCATAGATAAGTTGATTGGTTAATTGTCTGCACTCATTCATTACCAATAAAATGCATTACTTATTCAAGGTAATGCATTACCTTTCATCTAGCCATTATGCGTTATTTCGCTTTCAATTAATTTACCAATGACAACGAACTATAAATCCAGCCAACAGATAAAATGAACGAATAAAATAATGAATGTTGAATCTGCGAAACAAAAGAACAAAGCGATCACTAAAATAGTTTGATATATTAAAACCACTTTTCTTGGCTGGCTTTAATAATGAAAAAATTACTTTCACTGATATTTATTATTACCCTCTCTGGTTGTTCTCAATTTAATAACTCAGATTCCGACGACAACGCGCTATTAACTAATCTGACTTGGGAACAGCAACAACAAACATTACAACAACTTGATCACTGGACACTCACCGGTAAGCTGGCTATTTTCCTTGAAACGGATCGCCAGAGTGCCAATATTTATTGGCAACAACAAGGTGATGATTATTCAATTCAACTAACTACTTTTATTGGTACCCGTATTTTACAGGTAACTAAAGATAAACAAGGTGTTGAGATAATCAATAATGATGATGAAGTGTTTACAGGGCAAGATGCCAACACATTAATTAAACAACTCTCCCCAGGTTTAGATCTCCCTATCGCTGCTTTACAACAATGGATCAAAGGTAACCCTGCTAATGCATCTTACCAACTAAATGATCAACAGCAAGTCAGTGAACTAGTGGGTTTAGATGCAAGCCAAAACCTTTGGGAGGTTGACTTCCAACAATATCAAGTTTTCTCTGGCACGGTTTTACCCACCAAAGTAAACCTTAAGCGCGATGATATTCGCGTCAAAATAGCTATTAATCAATGGAAAGTAGCAAACTAATCGAGTTTATTATGCGAATTGAATCTATCCGCTGGCCTGCACCAGCGAAGTTAAACCTTTTTTTATATATCACCGGGCAACGTGCCGACGGTTATCACGAATTACAAACCTTATTTCAGTTTATCGATCGTTGTGATCACCTCACCATAACCGCGAATGACAGTGGCAATATTAGCATCAGCCCTGCCCTCGAGAATGTGCCCCTAGAAAGTAACCTGATCTATAAAGCGGCGATGTTATTAAAAAAACATACAGGTTGTTCATTGGGAGCCAATATTGATTTAGAGAAAAATCTCCCAATGGGTGGCGGCTTAGGCGGCGGTTCATCTGATGCAGCGACAACCTTAGTCGCACTCAATTACCATTGGGATTTAAACTTAAGTGAACAGACCCTAGCTGAACTCGGCAAATCATTAGGCGCTGATGTACCTATTTTCATTCATGGAAAAGCCGCGATTGCCGAAGGTGTAGGTGAAATCTTACATTCAGTTCAACCGAAACAAGCTCATTATTTAGTGGCGATACCAGATTGCCATATCTCCACTCCTGAAGTATTTAAAAATCCATATTTAAAAAGGGATACAAAAAAGCTTCAACATGAGCAACTTATGACCAATAAATGGACAAATGATTGCGAACCTTGCGTCAAAAAACACTATCCTAAGGTTGCTAATACCATCGACTGGTTGCTAGAATACGCACCAACTCAAATGACAGGGACAGGGGCATGTGTGTTTAGCACATTTGACCATGCTAATGAAGCTGAGTTATTAGCACAACAAACGCCAAAATGGTTGAATTGCTTCACCGCGGAAGGCTTAAATACTTCACCTCTACGTGAATTATTATCTACAAAAAAATCAGACTAATTAGTTGAAATTTCAATTAATTACACTTGTTAATGACATTACGTTATTGACTAAATCAACAGGATGAAAGAGGTCCTCAAAGTGCCAAACATGAAACTATTTGCAGGTAACGCAACACCCGATCTAGCTCAGAAAATAGCAGATCGTCTTTTCATCAAATTAGGAAGCGCAGACGTAGGTCGTTTTAGTGATGGCGAAATTCACGTGCAAATTAATGAGAATGTTCGTGGTGATGATATTTTCATCGTGCAATCTACTTGTGCACCAACCAACGACAACTTAATGGAATTGATTGTAATGATCGATGCACTTCGTCGCGCATCAGCGGGTCGTATTACAGCCGTAATTCCATACTTTGGTTATGCTCGTCAAGATCGCCGTGTACGTTCAAGCCGTGTTCCAATTACTGCTAAAGTAGTTGCTGATTTCCTTTCAAATGTTGGCGTTGACCGTGTAATGACTGTTGATTTACATGCTGAACAAATTCAAGGTTTCTTCGATGTGCCTGTTGATAACGTATTTGGTAGCTCAGTGCTATTAGAAGATATGTTAGAGAAAAAACTAGAAAACCCAATGATTGTTTCTCCAGATATCGGTGGAGTAGTACGTGCACGCGCACACGCTAAACTATTAGATGATGCAGATTTAGCAATCATTGATAAACGTCGTCCTAAAGCAAATGTTGCTCAAGTTATGCATTTGATTGGTGATGTTGAAGGTCGTAACTGTATCATTGTGGACGATATGATCGATACAGGTGGTACATTATGTCAAGCAGCTGCTGCACTGAAAGAACGTGGCGCACTTTCTGTATATGCTTACGCAACACATGCGGTATTCTCTGGTTCTGCTGTTGAGAACATTAAAAACTCTGTAATTGATGAGTTTATTGTTACGGATTCTATCCCATTAACAGATGAAATCCTTGCTACTGGTAAAGTTAAGCAATTGACTTTAAGCGGTATGTTAGCTGAAGCTATACGCCGCGTGAGCAACGAAGAATCAATTTCTGCGATGTTCCATTACTAGGTTTCATGTTTTACTTTTATAACTAAGGAAGCAATGAGATAGTTACCCTCTCTTTGTGTTCTATTTTGAGAAGCGCTTATTTGTTATAAATAAGCGCTTTTTTTATGCATTTAATTTGTACAAAAGCGTTTACTGAGTTACTATGGCGCGCCTTTTTTATACACCCTAACGGGGAAAAAGGCGGTTATCGCTGGTCGCAAACGATAATCTATTTTAATTTGAAAAGACATTTTGTTTTTTCAACAATGGAGTTTTACCATGTCAATTACATTAGTAGCAACAAGCCGTACAGATTTAGGGAAAGGTGCGAGCCGCCGCCTACGTCACACAAACCAAACACCTGGTGTTGTATACGGTTCAGGAAAAGATCCTGTATCTCTTACTTTCGAACACAAAGAATTAATGAAAGTTGAATCTATTGAAGCATTTTACTCTTCAGTATTGAACTTAGAAATTGATGGTGTTTCTGAGCAAGTATTGCTTAAAGCTATTCAACGTCACTCTTTCAAAGAGCGTATCCAACATTTAGATCTTTTACGTGTTGATGCAACACATAAATTACAAACAACTGTACCACTTCACTTCTTAAACGAAGAAACTGCTACAGCTGTTAAAAATGGTGGCGTTATTGCTCACTTAGCAAATGAGTTAGAAGTAACTTGTTTACCAGCTGATTTACCTGCGTTCATCGAAGTTGATATCGCAAATGTTGAAATCGGCGGAACAGTTCACATCTCTGACATCACATTACCTAAAGGTGTTGAGTCTGTTGAGCTTACTAAAGGCGAAGAGCATGATTTACCAGTACTAGCTATCACAGCTAAGAAAGTAGCTGCTGAAGGCGAAGAAGAAGCAACAGAAGTAGCAGACGCTGCTGAGTAATCGTGTCAACTACGATTAAATTGCTTGTGGGCCTGGCTAATCCAGGCCCCGAATATGCAAATACTCGACACAATGCCGGACAATGGTACATACAACAACTCGCCTCACAAGAAAACATTCAGCTAAAACCTGAAGCAAAGTTTTTTGGTCTTACCGGTCGTATTCAGTTTGCGGGTAACGACATTCGTTTATTAGTTCCAACTACCTTTATGAATCTTAGTGGTAAAGCTGTTATCGCAATGGCAAAATTCTACCAAATTAAACCAGAAGAGATTTTAGTAGCCCATGACGAGTTAGACATTTCCCCGGGAGTAGCAAAGTTTAAACTGGGTGGCGGTCATGGTGGACATAATGGTTTGCGAGATATCATTTCCAAGTTAGGCAATAATAAAAATTTCTACCGTTTACGTATCGGCATCGGCCATCCGGGCGATAAAAGCCGTGTTAGCGGTTATGTACTTGGTAAAGCAACAAGTACTGAACAGAATTTGATCGAGCAAAGTATCGATGAAGCTGCGCGTTGCACACACATTTTAGGTGTTGACGGCATAGAAAAAGCGATGAATCGCTTACATAGCTTCAAAGCACAATAACAGTTAATTAATAGGATAAAATCATGGGTTTTAAATGTGGTATCGTTGGTTTACCCAATGTTGGTAAATCGACCCTTTTTAATGCATTAACAAAAGCAGGCATTGAAGCGGCTAACTTTCCTTTTTGTACAATCGAGCCAAATACTGGCATCGTTCCTGTACCTGATCCACGTTTAGATCAACTGGCTGCGATTGTAAATCCGCAGAAAGTTTTACCAACGACCATGGAATTTGTTGATATTGCCGGTTTAGTTGAAGGCGCATCAAAAGGTGAAGGTCTGGGTAATAAATTCCTAGCAAACATTCGTGAAACAGATGCCATCGGACATGTTGTGCGTTGTTTCCAAGATGACAATATCGTTCATGTAGCGGGTAAAATAGACCCACAGGAAGATATTGACATTATTAACACTGAATTAGCACTAGCTGACTTAGAAAGCTGTGACCGCGCTATTTTACGTTTAGGTAAAAAAGCCAAAGGCGGCGATAAAGACGCTAAATTTGAATTACCTATTCTAGAACGTATCAAAGCACATCTAGAAGCTGATGGTATGGTTCGTGGTTTAGAGTTTGAAAAAGAAGAGCGTGCGGCAATAGACTACCTAAGCTTTTTAACACTTAAACCAACTATGTACATTGCTAACGTTGCTGAAGATGGTTTTGAAGATAACCCATTCTTAGATAAAGTACGTGAAATTGCAGAAAAAGAAGGTGCGGTTGTTGTACCAGTGTGTGCTGCGATTGAATCTGAAATTGCAGAATTAGATGATGAAGATAAAGCTGAGTTTTTAGAAGGTATTGGTCAAAGTGAACCAGGCCTAAACCGCGTTATCTACAGCGGTTACGAACTATTACACCTACAAACTTACTTTACAGCAGGCGTTAAAGAAGTGCGCGCTTGGACTGTACCTGTTGGTGCAACAGCACCGCAAGCAGCGGGTAAAATCCATACTGATTTTGAACGTGGTTTCATCCGCGCTGAAATTATTAGCTTTGATGACTTTGTTGAATTTAAAGGTGAAGCTGGCGCAAAAGAAGCAGGTAAATGGCGTTTAGAAGGTAAATCGTACGTCACTAAAGACGGCGATGTTATTCACTTCCGCTTTAATGTTTAAAGGCTAATCTGCTTACTAAACATCAAAAGGCAACTTCGGTTGCCTTTTTTGTCTTTACTATACTGTTTTTACTGCTTAGCTTTTGCCGGCCACCGTTAATAACGATAAGTTGATAAAAGCCTTAATTACGCAATTTCTAATCTGTTTCTGCCATTCTTTTTCGCTTGATATAAAGCATCATCTGCACGCTTTAAAAAACGTCCAAAATTTTCATCTTGTTCTGATATTTTTGCCATACCGACACTGATAGTGACATTAATACTGTGTGGATTAAGTGATTCAATCGCATCCAATAAACCCACGGCTTTATTAAATGCCTCTTCATCTTCACAGGGATCAAATAGGATCACAAACTCTTCACCACCGGAGCGAGCAATCAAATCTTGATCGCTACAATCCTGCGCTAATGTTTCTGCAACGGCTTGTAAAACAATGTCACCAACCGCGTGGCCATGGGTATCATTGATCTTTTTGAAATGATCAATATCTATCATTAACACCCAAAGCGCAAAGTGATGACGTTTCGCGGTCAGCACCTCTCTTTCAGCAATATCCATTAAATAATGACGATTATATAAACCAGTTAATTGATCATGGAAAGCCATTTGATTGAGTTTATCTCTTTGCAATTTAAGCGTTAAATGGGTTTTAACGCGAGCCACCACAATCGCAGGTCGAATCGGTTTAGTTATGTAATCAACAGCGCCAATTAACAACCCCCTTTCTTCATCTTTCTCTGCGTCTAACCCCGTCAGAAAGATCACTGGAATAGCTGCCGTCAGTGGATTTTTCTTAAGCTGCTCGCAGACTTCATAACCATCCATATTCGGCATAGTTACATCTAATAAAATAAGATCAGGCTGAGGGTGTGTTTGTGCTATTTGCAAACATGCCGCGCCGTTTGTCGCGATACTAACTTGATGCAAATCTTTTAGACAAGAGGCTATTATTTTTAAGCTGACTTGCGAATCATCAACAATCAACACAGATTCATTCTTAGACATTATTTACTAAACTTCCTTCTATTTTTTGAATATTGTTTACTATTAGTCAGTTTAAAATAAAACATCCTTACTTTATTCCATTTACCAATATTGCAATTTATTGGCAAGTATAGCCCGATATAACTTAAACTAGTTTGCAGCTGATCGAGTTAATCTGCGCAAATTTTAATATCAATCCCCTGCTCTGAAAATAATGCTAATAGCTTAGGGTCTGAGCTTGAATCCGTTACTAGGCAATCAATTTTGTGCGCATCACACACTTTATGCGTCGCCATTTTACCTAATTTCAAATAGGACGCTAAGGTTACCACTTGCTCTGATTGCTCAATAATGGTGGATAATGTCTCCGCTTCATCAATATGATTAATGCTTAAACCTTGGCTTGGGTGCAAGGCGCACACACCTAAAAAACTACAGTCAAAATGAATCTTTCTTAACATAGCATTGGTGGTTGCACCAAGCGCCATTACTGAAGGTTTAAATATTTTCCCACCCAATAAAATAAGCTCAATATTATTATGATGGATAAGCTTAGTCGCCACCAGCGGACTTGGCGTGACCACGGTGAAATTAAAATGCGTCGGTAAATTCATTGCAAGTTGTAGGCAAGTGCTTCCTGAATCAATAAGGATCGTCTGTCCCTCTTTAATTAATGGAATAGCAGCTAGCGCAACACGTTGCTTTAAGGGGTCGACTTCTTCATGGCGTTGACGATACTCTTGGCTTTCATGCTGCAAAGGTAAAGCGCCACCATGCACACGACGCAATTGTTTAAGTTCATCTAATAACTTTAAATCCCGGCGTACCGTATCTTCTGACACACCTAATTGCAGGCTCAATTCAGTTGCATAAACACGGCCCAATTGACTTAATAATTCAAGAATCTTGCTGTGCCTTTGTTGTTGTAACATACTATCCCCTGCGTTTTTTTTCATGATCTTACTTGATTATGCAGTAATATCTATTAATTATTCAGTGTGTTGTGCGCGAAAACACCTGTTTCAACCGTTAAATCGTACTCTGTTTGCTTTGATACCTAACCGTTATGTACCTACAACCGGCTTTCCTAACCGATGCCCTGTACCTATTACGAATCAGTCCAATCACTCGAAGCAGTACTACCAATAAAATGATATTCAGGGGCTAATTGACTAAATCCGGCAGACGCGCCTTTACTGACGTGAATTTGATGATTAATACGCTCTTTTAGTGCATCCACATGAGAAATAATACCAATCAGTTTTCCAGAAGCATTAAGACGCTCAAGCGCCTCTAAAGCGACTTCTAAGGTATTTCCATCTAACGTGCCAAACCCTTCATCTAAAAATAACGATTCTATCTGCGTTTTATGACTTACTAAGTTTGATAACGCTAACGCCAAGCCTAAGCTCACTAAAAAGCTTTCACCGCCAGACAATGTTTTCACATCTCGCACTGTATTTGCTTGCCATAAATCAACCACTTGTAACGCTAGTTTGTCTTCTTGATTACGCTTTAATTGATAACGCTGGTGCAAATTCCCCATTTCTTGATTTGCTAATTGCACTAAGTTATCTAAGGTTAGCCCCTGTACAAACTCTCGATATTTATTGCCATCTGCAGCGCCAATCATCGTGTTTAAGAGCTGCCAATATTCCGCATGCTGTTGACGTTTTTGTTGCTCAGCGATAATGCCCGCTTGCTTCTGTTGATTAACTTTGTCGCTATTGAGCGTTGCTTTATCCGTTAACCACTGCTGATTAATGTCTTCATTTTGTTGCATATAACTCGCTAGTTTTAACTCTAATTCAGTGAGCGAGTCTTTACTCACTTGCTGTTTAATATGCGCTTGATGGCGCTCAGCTAACGCTGCTAATTTACTTCGATGACTAATGAGCTGTTCATTGAGTGTTGTTTGTAAAGTCTGTAACTGATTAATTTCTGATTCCGTTAACATTGCTCCCAGCAACGCTTTTTGGTCATCAAAATCGCTGGCTGCAAGTTTTTCAGCAAACAAACTTTGTTGATGTTCCTTCTCTAACTGTTGTTCTTCAAGTTGAGTGTTAAGCGATGATATCTGGCCAGATGATTCATTTTGTTTATTCAATAATGTTTGCTGTGTAGACAACGCCTGATCTCGCTGTTGTTCCGCTGCAACTTGCGCTTGTTTGATCTCATCCACTAATACTTGCTGTGGTTTATCACCAAACTGTTCAAGACGTTGTTGTTTATCTTTTGATAACTGTGCATCAATCAAGACCAAAGCTGCGCTTAACTCACTTGAAGCCGCTTTGATTTGATTTAACGCTTGATCCTTTAACAGCACACTTTGATTAAGTTGTTGTATCTCTTCAGATAACATTTTTGCCTGTTGTTTATCCTGTTCAAATTCTTTGATTTTTTGTTGTTGTGTCATTAACCAAGTTTGCGGCGAATCAAATAATTGCATCGCCTCTTCTTCGCTCAATAACGCAGTAATACTTTGTTTTTGTGTCGCCAATAACTCACTCTCTTGCACTAACTGATGTGCATTGGCATTGATATCGGCTTTTGCACTGGCGATGTTTTGCTCACAACTATTAAGCTTTTGTTGCTGTGCGCTTAGCTGTTGCTGTAACTGCTGCGCTTCATTCTGTGCTTTTTGTAATTGTTCATTGAATTGTTGTAACAAAATTTGCACATTGCTAAGTTTACCAAGCGTTTGCTTTAACTCAGGCAGTTGCTCACGTAATTGATTTAAACTTTGTTCAAGGTAAGGCTGTTGATACGCAGCTTTCCATTCTGCTAATAAAGCTTGTTGGGTGGTGTTCAGCTCCTCTAATTCATTGATCAAGTCAGAAAGCTGATCCTGTTGCGCTTTATAAGCTGATTGTACTCCCGCGTAATCACTACGTGCAGCGATTAATTCTTCCTCTTTATTTTGCAAACGTTTTTCAGTATTGCCATCATCTACAGGCTGATAATTTTCTAGTGCAGGATGATCTAATGAGCCGCATAACGGGCAAGCTTGATCAGGTTGAACCTGTTGCTGTAAGCCGGCCAAGCTTAAAATAATCTGTTCCTGTTTAAGCAAACGCTTTAAATCATCAACATTCTGCTTAAGGATTAATCCTTTATCTTTTAACTTCTGTAGCGTCAGGATCGTTTCCTGATGTTGTGTCTTTAAAAGATTAACTGCCTGCGTTTTCTTTGTATTAGTCTGATCATTCAATGCCATTTTTTCAGCTAATTGAATTTGTTGAGAAACAGTTTGTTGTTCATTGTATAACTGATTAATAGCGCTATTAAGCTGACTTGAATCCGTTAACTGATGTGCAGATAATAATTGCTCAATCTGTTGTTTTTTATCGCCGACCCACTGCTCAGCTTGTAACAGCTGCTGCCCGAGTAAAGTGCCTTTTTCTTGCTCGGTGGCGTGAATATTCTGCTGTGTGCTTAAATGCTCTGCTAATTGTTTATCTTTATTGTTGAGTGTTAATTGATTGTGTTGATGCTTAATGAAATCACTTATCTGATGCTCAACTAAAGGTAAGTTTTTCTGTAACTGCTCAAGCGTAGGCTGCGCAGCATTTTTCAACGCTAGGGCCGCTAAGTGTTTCTGTTTATCCTGTAAAGTCGATTGTTCCTGTAATAATGTACTTTGCTGTTGATCGATTTTTTCAATATAGGACGTCGCCGCTTGAGTTTTCTCTAATAAACTTTGTTCCGTTGATTTGATACTTAAATCAAGGGGAATCAACGACTTATTAATCTCGGTCAGCTGTTTTTCACTACGTGTAAAAACCTTCTCTTTAGCTTCAGAAAGCTCAGAGACCTTAAACGCTTGTAACTTTATTTCTTCTGCTAATTGATCCGCTTGTTGCTGTTTAACTGTGAGCGTGCTTTGTAACTGCAGGCATTTTTCAGTCACAGCCTGCAAATATTCGAAGCTTTGTTTTAAACGTTGTGCTTTTTCAGCTAACTGTAAACGGGCTTTATCTACTTCAAAATCATTCATTGCAGTTTGTGCTTGATCGAATTGTTGTTGTTGCTGTGCTAACTCTTTAGTTAATGACTGCGCCATTTGATGCCAGCGAATAGCTAACTCTAATGCCTTAACAGATTTATCATTCTCTGATTTTTTAGTCTCTAACAATGTAATATTTGCCTGTAACTGAGCCATCTCTTCTTCGGAAAGTAAGGTCAATACTTGCGACTGTGCACTTAGTACTTTCAACTCAGCTTGCACAATTTTATTTTGCTCAAAGACGTGTCTAGAGATTTGCGCGTAAATTTCTGTGCCCGTTAACTCTTCTAATAATTCACCACGCTCTTTGGCCGGAGCATTTAAAAAAGCAGCAAACCCACCTTGTGCTAACAACATAGATTTTGTGAAGCGAGAAAAATCTAATCCAGTTATCTCTACCACTTGCTTTAAAACGTCACTGACTTTACTGGCAATAATTTTTCCATTGTCATCGGCTAACTCAGCAAAGGGAGGCTGCAACTTACCTAACGCACTTTTTCTGGCTCGGCTTTGTCCCCAAAAAACTCGATACTTTTTACCTTTAACGGCAAACTCAACCTCTGCTTCACAATCCCCAGTGCCACGTGTCATTAACTCATTTTTGCTGTGGGTTATTTTATCCAAGCGCGGAGTTTGTTGATATAAAGCCAAACATAAAGCATCTAAAATAGTACTTTTACCCGCGCCCGTTTGCCCTGTGATCACAAATAATCCATTATCAACAAAAGCTTGCGATTGAAAATCTATTTTCCAATGGCCTTTTAATGAATTTAAATTTTTAAAACGTAAGCTACAAATTCTCATGATTGCGCCTCCACATCCGCTAGCACTTGTTTGTATAACAAGGTTAATTGTTCCTGCTGCACGTCGCTGAGATGCTCTTCGCTGCTTAACCGGTATTCAAATAACTGCGTAGGCGTTAACGTTTCAAGCGTCACACCTTGCTGTTCGCTCCATTGACTTGACTCATTCACCTGCGGGCTGCTCACTTTTAAAATATCAATACCACTATCAACTACGATTTCGTTTAATATCGACTGTAAATCTATCTCCACGTAAGCTTGCTTTAATTTCACTTCAACCCAAATTTCATCATCCTTTGACTCATCAGCTAGCCTCGTTAGTTGCTCACTTACCTGTTTTAAATCCCCGGTGATCACCATCAATGGCTGAAAACAAGGAATAGGATATTCATTAATAGTCAATTCAGAGCCATCAGTTTCAATAATAACCACTTGTTTTTGATGTTTACTTTCATCAAAACTTAATGGGATCGGTGAACCTGAATAACGAACAGTATTATTTTTTTGCACCATTTGAGAACGATGAAGATGACCGAGCGCAATATAATCAAACGCAGGGAATAAGGTTGAAGGAAAAGCCGTTAAGGTACCGATATAAATATCACGAACAGATTCAGTCACCGAACAACCAACGGCGGTTAAATGGCCGGTTGCCATTAGTAGTTGGTGTTGCTCGGTTTGTTTTTCTTTTGCTAACTGATATATGTCTTGATAGGTTTGCGCAATACCTTGTTGAAGGTTCATCTGCCTTTGTTTAGCGGATAACCCATGCTCGCCACTCATCACATCCGTTGCACGTAAAAAGGGTAAAGCACAAACCAGCCCTTTTTCACCTTTGCTATTACTTATTTCAATTATATGGTCGTTTAAATCTTCACTTAAACCTGCAAGCACAGCGACATTTAACGCGTTTAATAAAGACTTGCTTTCATTTAACACCGCAACGCTGTCATGGTTACCCGAAACAATCACTAACTGTGAACAATAACTCTGCTGTAATTGCACCACAAAGTCCGCATACAACTTACGCGCATAAGAAGCTGGTGAAGCACTATCGAAAATATCACCCGCGACAATCACAGCATCTACTTTTTGGTCATTCACTGTTTTGATTAACCAGGATAAAAATTGCTGATGTTCTTTCTCACGCGTTTTCATCATAAAATACTGGCCAAGGTGCCAATCTGAGGTGTGTAATATTTTCATGTTTCACTTTTCTTGGATTAAATGAGAGCCAGTTTATCTTTTTCAGCCATATAAAACTCTATTCCGCGTTGTTTTTGATTATGTTTGCACAAAATAAAAACAACTTGATTAGCAATTAAGCAAAAAAACAAAAAAACGTTTTTTTTATTAAAAAATAGTTGACGAGGTTCACTGATATCCGCATAATGCGCCCCATCGAAACGACGTACTGTTCTGCAGTGGTTGTTGAGATTAAAGTAAAAAATGGCTACATAGCTCAGCTGGTTAGAGCACATCACTCATAATGATGGGGTCCCAGGTTCAAATCCCGGTGTAGCCACCATTTACTTTACGCGGAAGTGGCGGAATTGGTAGACGCGCTAGATTTAGGTTCTAGTATCGTAAGGTGTGAGAGTTCAAGTCTCTCCTTCCGCACCATTCTTTATTCAATAAAGAATCCAATCAGAGAAGTTAAACTCTTTAAAAACACAATTGGGATATCGCCAAGCGGTAAGGCACCGGGTTTTGATCTCGGCATTCAGAGGTTCAAATCCTCTTATCCCAGCCACATTCTCTAATTCGTTTTTAACGGGTTGGAATCCTTGAAGAAGGTTAACCTTGAGAGAGAATAAACTCTTTAAAATTTACAACTTGGATATTGCTAAACGGTATTGCACCGCGAGATTTTAATATAGGATCTCGGCATTATGCTAAAAGAGAATAAACTCTTTAAAATTTACAACTGGGATATCGCCAAGCGGTAAGGCACCGGGTTTTGATCTCGGCATTCAGAGGTTCAAATCCTCTTATCCCAGCCAAATTTTGCGGAAGTGGCGGAATTGGTAGACGCGCTAGATTTAGGTTCTAGTATCGCAAGGTGTGAGAGTTCAAGTCTCTCTTTCCGCACCATTCTTAACCACACCAGTTAAGAAATAAATTAACCAGCTGATTGCTGGTTTTTTTATGTCTGAAATTCAAGGAATTGGCAGACGCGCTAGAATTAGGTTCAGCTATTAATACCAATGTAGTTAACTATCTAACCTACCTTACTGGTTAAAATCAAAACTACCTGCGTTGTTTTCAATCCCAATAGCTAGCTATTACTCAATCAAACGCCTTGCTACTTTTTATTTTTCCTGCGTAATATTACGGTCATCTACTCAACTAGATTGGTATAGAACGCGCAAGGTGTGAAAGCTCAAGTCTCTCTTTCCGCACCATTCTTAACCACACCAGTTAAGGAAGAAATTAACCAGCTGATTGCTGGCTTTTTTATGTCTGAAATTTGAAGGGTTGCAAAAGGCTCTCAAATTTAAACTTAGGAAAGTGGTGTAATTGATAAACGCGCTAGAATTAGGTTCAGCTATTAATACCGCTTTCAATCCCAATAGCTAGCTATTACTCAATCAAACGCCTTGCTACTTTTTATTTTTCCTGCGTAATATTACGGTCAACTACTCAACTAGATTGGTATAGAACGCGCAAGGTGTGAGAGTTCAAGTCTCTCTTTCCGCACCATTCTTAACCACACCAGTTAAGAAAGAAATTGACCAGCTGATTGCTGGTTTTTGTATGTCTGAGATTCAAAAATCAGTGTCGACAATGTTTACAACTTTTACAATTCCCACTGCCAAGGTTAATGATAAGCATATAATAAATATGAAATTCTAATCACTGGATCATAATATGCATTATTTTTAGTCTTACAAAGGTGGAGTTTATTAAAATTTCACGAATTAATAAGGAGATTAAAATGAAAAACATTATACAAGGGATTTTGGTAACAGGGACTATATTGGCAGCTAGTTCTTCTGCCTTAGCAGTTCCGGTAGCTTGGACCGACTGGACAAGCGTTAGTGGGAATACTGCCACAGGTACGATAGAGGGTATTGCCGTCACGGTAACCGGTACTGCAGGTTTGAATGGTGTATCGCAAACAGGTACAGGTACCAATTACTGGACGGAGCCAGATGCTGCTGACCTCGCCTATACTGGTGGCACAATTGATAATGCCCCAACAGCAAGTGAGCAAGTTGGACTAAACACAGCTAACAGTATTACTGTAACTTTCGGATCTGCGATTAATAATCTGTACATGGCATTACTGAGCGTCGGCCGTCCTAACTATACTGTCACTTACGATTTCGATCAGTCTTTCACAATTGACAGTGAAGGTCGCGGATTCTGGGGTAATGATGCAACTAATGGTGTGCTTGGTGCCAACGATACTCTGGCAATGCAGGAATTTCACGGCACGTTACTATTCGATGCACCAGTCACAACTATGACTTTCGACACTAATCCTGGGGAAAATTGGCATGCATTCACTTTCGGTAAAGCGACGAGTGTTCCTGAGCCCGGCTCATTCATACTACTAGGCCTCGGCTTAGCTAGCCTTGGCTTCAGTCGTCGTAAAGCAAAAGTGCAGGCCACCCACAAACTTTAATCAACTTTATACTTTACTAATAACGACTTAAAATCGTATGAAGTTAAGTACTTAACCTTCCTCACCCTTCGTGGTTAAACAGCTTTTGGCTCTAAAAAATCAAGCAACCACGAAGCGCTACGCTTCACGAAGAACACGAAGTAAGGACTTTAAAAATATGTAAACTTATTTTTTGACCTTATATTCTTCACACTTCGTGCCTTCATGGTTAAACCGCTTTTGATTTTATCTTTGCTAGCGCTGATATCTTCTTAGTTAAACCGCTTTTGATTTTAAAAATACAAAGCCCAACAACGTTACCTTTTCACAATTGGAAGCTGTGATAATAAAATAAAAGTGGCAGAATAATAGTCTGTTTCTGGCGTTATCTGAGGCAATGTAACATCAGCATCTTCATTATTCATTTTAGCTTCTGTAACGGCTTTAATCGCTTTCATTCCAGCGTTAGCTAATGTTTCTGAACGTTGACCTGTCAATAAATCAAGTGTTGCTGGCATCGTTTCCTGAGCCCAAAAGCCAATAAATGGTGCGATTAATTGGGTTTGATAATCTTGCGCTAGTATTAAATAGAGCGGTAATCGATTAGCCTCCTCTCCATATTCTGTAGAGTTAGCGCCTTCTAAAGTTGCTTTATCTTCCGACAAGATCAACCAATCTGACGGTAAATTCCAATCACCAAAACGAGCTGATGTCATCAGGGAAGTACCTGATTGATATATTTCAGCCCAAATCGGATCGCCTGTTACTTCAGTAAATAAATTTAAAGCGGGAAATACCCAGTAGGATAAATTGATTTGAATACGGTCATCAGGCAACTCAAAGCCTGTTTCGCTCGGTAATATCAACTGATAACCAAATTGTTGACGAATAAGTTTAGCTTTAATGGCATCTAACACACGCAAACCTTCAACAAGGAATATTTGGCGATCCCATTTATTTTCTGCAGCTAATAAAGCCCAAGCAATAATAATATCGCCATTACTTGCGTTGCTTTGAGCAGAGATACATTTTTTATCACACTCCCCTTTTTCTGAGGGTGAATATTGCTGACGAAATAAATGATCTTCACGCTGCATGTTTTGTTGTGTCCACGCCCACATGTCTTGAAACTGCTTTCTATCATTAGAAAAGACAGCAAACAATAAAGCAAATCCTTGCCCGTCACTGGTTGATATATTGTCATTCTTAGTATCAAGTGCTCGGTTAGTATCAATAAACTGTGCTTTGTAAGTAATCCAATTTTTTTGAAAAGGCGTTCGCTCAAAAGAAATAAATTTTGGGATAAATGAAATCGCAATCAAAAACAAGAGTATTCCGATGAATATAATTTTCTTCATTTCCCAGTATTCCTTAATCTTTTTTAATGCAGTGGTATTGATAAATAGGCCGCCATCATAAAGGTGAACAGCATAAAAATCACCAACAATAACAGCTAACTAATACCCTCATCCTTGTCATAGCGATTATCAAAAGAACTTAAATCAAGGTACTTTGCTAAAGGAGTATTCAACAATATGGAAAAGTGGATATTCATATTCAAAGGGGATAATTTGCAGTGAGGAATCAATAGGGATGAATTTACTTTGGCAAGATAAGTCAGCTTTACCTCTTTATTTAAAAAGGATGCCATCATATTTAACTCAGAACGAATAATAGCTATTAGCTCAAACTCGACCAGCTCAATGAAGGTTGTTTTTTTGTACAATGAGAGATTATAAAAAAAGAACGTAAAAACGTTCTTTTCGGAGAAATTCTATAGCCTAAACACCGCAATAAGCGGACTAAAGCAGTGGGTTATAATGTGAAGAGAAACGTAATTCACTGTTTTAATTTCGTTTAATTGCATTATTATATTTTTGATGCGGCTAATAGTAAGCAGTAATTATTTGCATCACTAACATTCTCACCTAACCAATATACATATGAAGAACTCTCAGACCAATCAATGTTTCGATCTAGTTTTAACTCTCCATGTATTGTTTTTTCAGATTTAATTAATGGGCCATTATTTTTTTCCCAAAGTAAGACTTGTTCTGGAACATTATTCAAACCACACCACCATTCCGGTATTGATTTCTTCCATTTTGTCTCTAACCACACATCAGATACGGCTATTGCATATTCATGCTCAAAATTCACAACCCCATAATCATTTAAAAAGGACTTGTCACGAACATGCAACCTTTCAATATCTCGCATTATTTCTTGTTTTTTCTTTTTATGCGATAGTCGTTTCGCTTCTATATAAAATACAGTTTTATGTTTAGGGGAATATATAAATCCGTCAATATGGTGTTTTTTTTGCTCCCATGGTAATTCCAACCAGGATACTGCACATTCATCATCAAGACAGCTCATAAGCGCATTTATATAAATATGTACTTGGTTTGCTTCAGTAAAGCCCGTACTTTCCCTAGCAGGATAGAAACGATTTAATGTATGAATGTAATTTGAGATCATTTTATCAAATGATTTACTTATGATGCGATACATAGGTGCCTTAAAAAATATAACGAGGCTGTAGAATTTCTCTTTTTTCAAGAAAACACAGCCATTTTTAAAATTTATTAATCAAATAAAACAACAAGTTAAAAATTCAAATTTATCATGAATTTACAAAAAATGAGCTATTCTACAACCACAACATCCACTTAAGCGGACAGAAATAGTTGGCTAAAATAGTGTAGCGAAGCGAAACATAGCAACTGTTTTTTGTTCCGATTTAAAATGCTTGTTATGTTTTTATTTGCCAGACTAAAGTCGTACCATCTTTACCTTTCTTTATATAATCTGTACCCTCTAAATCATACAGTGTTGAGTTAACTAGCCATGTACTTGTTGAAAGAATATGAGCTAGACCTCTTGAGGTGAATGCTTCATTTGGATGTTCTGTAAGATAGTTGAGCACTTTCAAAGTTAGGCTTGATTCCATTTCTTCGATCGTTGATTCTGCAACCTTTTTAGGGTCTATTTCTTTACCGCTAGCCGTTGCATCTAAAATTGCTTTTTCAGTTGCGTTTGCAACTGCCTTTTTTATGTTATTTATTAGAAGAAAATCAGCCTGATCATCAAAATCACTAGGGGCGTACAAGACATGATGCTTGAAAATAAGAACACCAAAAAATATCAAAACAATGAGTAGTGGGAATAACATGACAAAATAAACAAATTTTGACTGAATTTCGGGGGGTAACGCAATTAAAGCTCCAGTAGCAAAAGCCTCTGCCGTACCAGCAAAAATAGCAATAATTGTTAATGGATTACTTACTTTCATTTATTTAGACACCTGATTTTTAAAAACATAACGTCACGCTAAGCGCCTTGTTGAACGAAGCCGCTGTGCGGCAGAAAAACAAAATACCAATAACGTTCATACTTATATTTATATCACTTTTCGGTGATATCTAATAGGAGTATAAGCCATGAACACTTCAGAGCAACAACACTTTAACCTTTTATATCAACAGCATTTGACCAACCTAACACTGCAAGGCATGAGACCTGCCACGATTGATGCCTACTCTCGTGCAGTACGTAGAATAACTACCTTTTTTGACCGCACACCTGACACATTAACCAAAGCAGATTTAAAGTGTTACTTTGCACAACTCATTCAAACTCACTCATGGAGTACCATTAAATTAGACCGAAATGGATTACAGTTTTTTTATAAACATACTCTCGATAGACAGTGGGAATGGCTCAATATTGTCAAACCACCACAAGTAAAACGCATTCCTGACATTCTCGCGCCACAACAAGTTGGATTGATGATTAGCCACACTCGTGCGTTACGTTATCAGGTGTTTTTCCTTGTCCTTTACAGCATGGGATTACGCTTAAGTGAAGCCCTTGATTTGATGGTGAAAGACATTGATAGCCATACCATGCAAGTGCATATTCGCGAAGATAAAGGAGGTAAAGACCGTTTGCTCCCTTTACCCAAACGAACACTCTCTGCATTACGTTGCTATTGGTCAACGCATCGTCATCCGCAGTTGTTATTTCCAAGTATTGGTAAAAACACACAAGTGCCGATGGATGAAGGCAGTGTGCAGAAAGCGTTGAAAAAAGTGATGACTGAATTGGGTATTAATAAATCTATCAGTCCACATTCATTACGACATTGCTTTGCAACTCATCTCTTAGAGCAAGGTATTGACCTACGCTCTCTGCAAATACTATTGGGACATCACAGCCTGAATACGACAGCGAAATACACTCAACTTACCCCACTCAAACAAAAAGATAATGTCACCGCCTTGAACCAATTAACCAATAGGTTATCAATTCAATGGGAGGCATCATGAGCCAATTTATTGCACTACTTGAGCGCTATCAAGCAAAACTGGAGCAACAATATGGTAGATTGTTGAATCAAGATATTCGTCGCGCTATCACTGATATGCTGCACTGTAAAAACGATGTAAATCGAACGACCCAATGGCATTGTGGCCATTGTCAGCATGACCAACAACTCCCTGCGTCCTGTGGGAATCGAAGTTGTCCACAATGTTTGCATCAAACCACTTCAAATTGGTTAGTTAAACAGACCGATAAACTATTACCCGTACACTATTTTATGGTCACCTTTACGCTACCCTATCAATTGAGAGTGCTGGCTCGTCAACATCCCAAAGCACTGTATCAATTGATGTTACAAGTGACGGCGGGCATATTAAAAGACTTTGCCAAGCGAGAGAATAAAGGCAGTTTAGGGTTTACTAGCGTATTACACACGCATAATCGGCGACGTGAATGTCACCCTCATGTGCATATTATTGTGCCCTGCGGACGATATAATGCTGTGAAAAAACAGTGGTGTAAAAGTGATAAGCAATATCTGTTTAATGAATTTGCACTCGCTAAAGTATGGCGAGCAAGAGTCATTGATGCGATTAACCAGAGCGCGAAGTTAACCATGCCCACTGACACGCCTAAAAAATGGATGGTCGATTGCCGTAAGGTCGGATTTGGTGCTTCTGCTTTTAAATACTTATCACGCTATCTGTATCGTGGCGTGTTACCCGATAAAGACATTATTAATCTATCCGAAGAAATGGTCACATTTAAGTATAAAGAAAGCAGCACTAATATGACTAAAGTACGTACTTTACCTGTGCTCGAATTCTTGTGGTTAATCTTACAACACGTGTTACCAAAAGGTCTGCAACGGGTGAGAGATTACGGGTTTTTAAGAGGCAATGCCAAACAATTGCGACTACAAATATTGCTGATATTGGGGGGCGATATAAGCACAATGGCGACACCAGTAAAACGCAAGCGTGCTGTCTGTATTTGCCCATGCTGTCACCATGAAATGCATTTTATGGGCTTAAGTCGACTGAGAAACTAATGCGTGAAAACGTACGGTCTTAAACAGATAATTGACACAAATGAAAGATTAACAAGCCAGAGAGGTGATATAGCATCCAACATATAAAATATAACATACTGATATAATTGAGGTATCAATTGTATATTAGTGAGACTCGCCTTAAAGAAAGTTGAATTATTGAGCCAGCCCAAAACCCATTCCACTATTTACTATATAAAGCAAAGAGTCTCATTCGGGCTTATCCAACACCCAGATAAGGTGTCGGCTGCGCGACACCTATCCTTGTTTGTTAGGACTTTAATCGTATCGAAGAAAGTACTGTGTATTTGGTACTACGAATTTTTTTCCTTCTATTTCTAATACACTACTAGTGCCGAAACCGTTAAATAAAACTTTTGCATCGTAAAGGTTTTCCCCTTTATTGCCTAAGGATGACTCAACAAAGGACTTATAATCTTTTTGAAACTGTACAACCGCATTTTCAGTCCTTACCCCAACCAGTCGCATAGTTTGGTCAAGGACATTACCTTGAAATCGACCAATAACTAGGGGAATAAGGTAGATTGAAAGCATGAATGCTAACTTTACTTTCTTTTTTGTTTTTTTCTGGGGATTTGTATCATCCTCATGTTCAGACACTGAATTTAGCAATAAATAACAAAATGCCATCAATGCGACTGATGAAATTAGACCAATAAACAGTTCAAAGTTTTGGAAAAAGCTGATTAGAATAAACCCAATACCTAAAATACCAATGACAGCTATACCCAGTTGATCTGAAGTTAAGGGGGGGAACTCTAAATTATCTGCGTCTGTAGATCTTCTATTTATTTTTAACCACAACTTATGCGCATGAACAATAATTACCTGCAATACTCGCCAAAATGGTGTCAGTACAATAGCAGTACAAAATAACAAGAACACAACAATTGAGTATGAAAATCCAAAACTCAAGGCTACTGCAATGAAAAGAAGGCCATCTCCAACAGTCAACCCCGACGGGTAATAACCAACTCCTCCACAATATACAAGGATAATTAGCGCACCGACTCCTAGTCCAAATTGCATTGCAATCTTAAGAACTTTTGGTATTAAGTCTAATTGTTTTTCAATTTCTTCAAATTGCACTGAAAAATACTCCTTGTAGTGCTAACGCTTTGCTAAGCGGCTAAAAATGGCTAGCTATAATTTGGGTGGTACGAGCACAACCAGCTGCTTGTGTAACTTGTTATACGAATTATGCCGCGTTCTTCAGCGCTGTAACAAGGCCACTAATAGTAACTACAGACACATTATCGTTTTCTAGCCTACCAATAGGGACTACAATATTTTTAGTTGTTACTAATATGGCTTTATCAATACCTTCAGCATTAACCAGTTGATTCATATAATCAATTGTGCGACGCATAAATTGTAAAGGCATTGATTTGTGCCAAGATTTTGCTTCAATAGCTATAACTTTACCATTATGGCGCACTAGAAAGTCAGGGGTTAAATTTCCAATACGTGGCTCTATAGAGAAGTCGAAATTATTTTTAATAAGAATTTTGGCGATATCTGATTCAAATTCTGACGACATCAATTGTGCAGCACCTCTTGAAGGTAACGCTTCAACGTCTTTACTTTTTCTGAACATACTCAACGAAGTCAATACCGCAACGCTAGCAACTAACACTCCTATGGCACTAAAAAGCCACTCAACTTCAAGGGTTTTCGTTTCTATAAACTTGAACAGGATAGAGCTTAATGCACCAAGTAATGATGCAGATAATACCATTGCTGTTAAGCCATCTTTCGTGCTTTTTCGTTCAACTCTCAATTGCTGAAATTCAGAAAATGAAGGCTTAGATGGCTCATTTTCAAGCTTAGTGAAGCATTCACTTAATTGTTTTTCTATTTCAACTCTCTGAGTAGGTGATATGAGGTCACTATCAAAAACTTCGGTATATAGGCTGTTTAAAACTTGTTCTTCAGAGTAAAGGGAATTTCCTGAGACTTGAAATTCCCTTGCCTTTCCCTCGATTAGTCTAGTGACATCAATATAGGCTGGAGCGTAGTTTTCTAAAACCATTCTACGCATTATTGCTCTATGAACTGAGCTATTTGCATTTTTTGCTCTTTCTTTTCTAGCGCCAATGGTTTGCCTGTATCCAATTACAAATAATATTAAAGATACGAGTATTCCTAGCCCTGTTTGTAAATAACCATCCATCGGTTAGATTCCTATTGTATTCGTATAGCGCCGCACTAAGCGGACTAAAATTTTTGGTTATAATGTGAAACGAAGCGGAACCTAACCAACTGTTTTAGTTCTGTTTAAGTACATTGTCAAAAGTAATACTACGCTGAACTAAACAATCACTTCCAACTTGAACCAATCTCAGACATCGTAGAGTTGACATCAAACTCACTATCAAAATCAGGAGAAAATTCACCAGCGGTATTACCGTATACATACTCCTCGCATGTACACTCTTCTTCGCCCTCATCGCAATCAATACAAGTGGGGTTGCAATATTCAATCATTCTATCAATTGCAGTTGATGGGTCTGTTGGATCTAAACTCGGATCATATACTTCAATGCATCCATCTTCACCATCTATAGTTCCTAGAATAATTTCATGATCATCATACGAAAAATTAAGAATCTTACATATACTACGTAAAACAATTCTTCCGTAATCAAACTGATAATGCTCTGTCTTCATGTATACGATGCCAGATTCCTCAATTAGCAATCTAAAACTCATATTTCCATATTCTTCGATTAGCTTTTTATAGCGTCCAGGGTGAAGGTTAATATGCTTCATCGAATTATTCACGGCATCGATTAATTGGAACTTATTGTTAATAAATTTACCACCTTCAACTTTATAGCTATGATCTAGTTTCTGCATAATAGACTTTCTACTTACAGGCTCATCACTACGTGCGTTTTCTATTGCGAGCATATAATCAAGAGCATGAGCAATGACCATATTAAAACCAATAGCCTGATGAAGTTTAAGAGTGTTTTCTTCTACTTTATTACTTATATCACGCAATGTTGGCAACAATATAGAATGATGGTATTCATAGTAATCATTTAAACATTGCTCTAACTTGCCTGACATATACTCTGCTCCTAGAAATTTACTTTTAACAGCTTTATTAACTCACAAAATGTCACTTTAACCGCGAAAACACGACAAGAGTTAATGATTAAAATATTACATAACTTTACGTTGATTTAACATTAAAACAAAGAGATATAATAAAGTTATGATTTATTAATCATGACAAAAGGCAGCAGACTCTAATAATTGTGGTGAAAAGACTGCAAATGAAAAAACAGATGAGAATTTATTCGTCGTTTAATTTTTTGAAAGCTTAAAGCATCATTCAATGTAATGACGCTTCCCCTTTATACTTAGGATTTTCCAAATTAGTAAATCCTTTTCACACCATAACAAACAAACTATTTGGTTATATCTCATCGTATTTTGATATCACTAAGCTAACGTATTACAAGGTGACTCAATGCTACAATAAAGGTGTAAACAGCATGGAGACAATATGACTGCAACCATTCAAAATAAAACCATTCTTTATAGTAAGCTATTTTCAATAAACCTAGTGACCTACCCTATCAACCACAGTGTGATGAACCATGTCGACAATGTACAAAAAGGGCGTTATTACAAACTCAATTTAATTTTGGTACAACCAAAAGTGGGTGGTGTATTTAAGTGTACAAAATGCATTATTAACTTATTTAATCGCGTGTATTTATTTAGACCCGACAAGTACGAACACAGCGTGACTAAAATCGAATCAGGGAAACGTGTCCTGCTCAGTTTTGCACTCAATATATAAACTTTGTAAAAAGGTTTACCTACAAGTAAAAAAAGCAAGATCGCCGCTAAGGCGAAACACGAAGCAAATAGACTTCTAAATGTTTCAATGAGTTCAGACTAACAATACTGTAAATAAAACCTAAGTTGATCGGATGAGCGCAGACGAAATATCTAAAAAATCAAAGAGGAGCCACCTCTCCTATCATCGGATAAGTAAACAAAAAGAAGTGTGAAATATTCACTAACCAATGACACAAAATCGCCCATTCTAAGCGCTGTGTTTTATAAAAAACATAACTGTAACCAAAACCTGCTACACCTGACACCAACACATAACTCCATCCACCTATAAAATGCGCCAAGGCAAAAATGGCTGCCGTTATAAGCGGTGTAAAAATAGCTAAACGTTTAACGGTAATTAATTGCGACAACTTAGTTTGTAACAAGCCTCTAAAGAACGCCTCTTCAGCAACACAGGTAAACAAAAGATTAATAGCAATAAAGGCTAACCAAAAGTCTGGCACTTTAGGGCTAAATCCTACTAACCCAATCATTAAAGCCACCGTCAACGTCGCTAACACGGTACAAATAATAATGAAAAAAGGCTGTTTAAGCATTGTTATCGTGCTGGTTTTTACTGTAACTATATTTGCAGTAGTTGTATTTGAGGCTGTAGTTAAGGGTGTAGTTGTATCTAAGGCTTTAGTTGTTTGGCTCTTAGAAAAAAAGTAAGCACAAACTAACAACCCTGCCATACCTTTATCAAAGTTGGCATAAAGGGTGTAAGGGATGGCATCGCTGGTGATCAGCTCATTGATGACAATAGGTAAGTTATTAAAACCGGGTACGACATGCATGGCTAATGCCAATGAACTGGTGATAAAAGCAGTGCTGGATATTGCCCGCATGATAGGCTGTTTTATGTAAAGCGCGCCATGATATAAAGCGACATAAACCACGATACCCACCAGCCCCAAAGCCTCTATATGCTGTTCAACATAACCACTAACAACACTCAAGCCCATTAACCATAGCCAGAGCGGTTGTTTGATGATTGATACTTTACCGTATGGAAAAACACATAAAATCGATAACGCTAATAGATAAAAAGTCATTTTATTAGTTACTGCTTATTGGTTGTTTTTACGCTGTTAGATTGACCGATTTTTAACGGCTGTTTTTTAACAGCCGATTTTACTATTAAGGTGTTTCACCCAGTAAATAAGCACCTACTGGCCTTTGATAAGTTTCATAGTTTGCTTTTGGGGTTTGAATCATTCTATTTTCAATTTCTATCATGATATCCATTTCATCAGCACTCATATATCCCTTATCTTGAGTGGTTGACCAAGTAAGTCCCGCGCCAGCATCAGTAATCTTACGTGTAAAACGATAGGCTTGCTCGATCCCAAAGACCAAATTAGACCTTGAACTACTCCATGTACTTCTAATGGGAAACCAACCGTGTTTAAGTACTTTTTTGTTACCGTTGTAACTATCCCAAGGGCTCTCTTGCATATCTGGAATCGTATATTCTTCATACCCCCAAGAGTTAGGGGGTGCGCCTCGTCCTAGCGGTGTGATATGACCAGCAGTAAAGTCTTCGTATTTGTTGGTAGGTACATGTTTTATGATTTTATAATCAGTGCCATCTTGGTCATCTAAACCGTCGCTATCAACATAAAGATACCCACTACTGTCATTGGCATCTGTAAAATAGGCTTTCTTTTCATTGATGCCAACCGCTAACGTTGGGTCGACGCTGCGTAACGTATCAACAAAATCAGATAGTGAACCTGGTAATTTCCTTACATTATCTAACCAATAACCATCCACTAAACCATCAAACCTTTTGGCATAACCCTCTACTAAATAGCGCCAAGCAGCACCTTCATCACCACCCCATTGAGTATTATAATATTTTTCCCATGCAGCTTTTATTTCACGCTCATTTTCAGGATCACTATCTGTGATCATTGAGGGCCCTGCTGCATTTAAATACAAAATAACTTTTTTGCCCGCCTTTCGATAAACATTAATCACATCAAAAATGATTTGTTCATTTTCAAGTCGAGGCACCATATCTGGATGGATAGCGGCTACATCAACATTGTCGTTATCACGTAATGTAAAAAGAAAAGCATGAGCAGGATGAGTGAAAGAAGTGATGACATGTCCTGATGAAGGAAGATTTTTAACTATCTCTTCTGCACCAGCAACCCAGTGAGCAGATCCGGCATCGACAGATTGATCTAGCTTATAGCCGCCATCAACCCTTTGAGTGATGCCCCAAGAACTTGCTAACCAATTTGCATTTTTGTCACTGTACTTTTCGTCACTGTACTCTTCTTCAATATCTAAGGCTGAATCATTAGATTGAGCAGGCGTGCTATTACAGCCAAGTATGCCAACAGTAGTAATGACAAACAGTAAGGTACATTTAAGTTGGTTTTTTATTATCATCGAACGCCTATTTATAATGGTTATTTAATCAATTGAGTTAACAGTAATAAACATATTTTATATGCTCACAATAAATGCCAAAGTAGTGATGAGAATTTTTAATACTCAATATGTTCAACCACGGCCAAAGTATGTTTATGATTGACACTTTACTGTATGGAAAAATACATCAAATCGATACAGCTAACAGATCAAAGTCATTCTATTCATTAATAAGTAGGAAGTCGTTCACTATAACCGTTCTCTAGCAAATCTAAAAAGTTGTACTTCTTGTTTGAATTTAAGTTATCTTTGATATCAACCAGACAAAAAATGATCAGGAAGAGGCAATGCCATCATCACGCCACATTATTAGTAATTTTATAAAACGCGGTGACGTACCACCAGCGAAAATTAATGATGCACTTAATTGCACGCAAGTTTATCCGACTATCAACAACTGGGTTAAGTTTATTGACCGATTGTTATTGTGTTTAGGAGCATTAAGCCTCGCTTTTTCAGTACTCTTTTTTATCGCATATAACTGGGATGATTGGGGACGTTTTGGAAAATTCACGTTAATAGAGTCACTGCTCGCTATGACGATATTTCTCTACTGGCGATCTCCAAAAGAGACCCTTAAAGCACAAATGAGCTTATTAGTGGGCTGTTTAATGGTGGGAGTTTTAATGGCCTTTTTTGGTCAAACTTATCAAACCGGCGCCGACCCTTGGACATTGTTTTTCTATTGGGCTTTATTGATCACCCCTTGGGTAGTTATTGCGCGCTTTGCACCGTTATGGTTAAGTTGGTTAGGTTTATTAAATGTGGCATTGAGCCTCTACATTGACACTTTTGGCCTGCCCTTAACTGATTTTTTCTCCGCTGATGATAGTCTTTGGGTTGCCCTCTTCCTATTCAACAGTATCGCATTAACTTTATTAGAACTGAGTAGCCGCCGTTTTACCTATTTATCACCTCGTTGGTTAGCCCGCTGCATCGCCTCGCTAGCAGGTTTTACGATCACCTTTATTGCGATTGATACAATAATAGATTCACAGGATACTAGCCTATGGCCTTTCTTATTTTGGAGCCTCTTTATTGTCTCGCTATACGTGGTATATCGACATTTCCGATGTGATCTATTTATGTTAGCAGGAGGCTGTTTATCAGGCATTGTGATGATAGTGACTTTTTCTATCGAATGTCTCAATGAAGATTTTATTGAGATCTTCTTTCTGCTTATTTCAGCATTAATTATTGGTCTCACTAGCTTAGCCACGATTTGGTTGAAGAAAGTCAATAAGGAGATGTTGTCATGAGTACGCAGCAACCCCAACAACAAAGATTGTGGCAACAGCTTCAAGACAAAGACTTAGTGAGCGGTGAGTTTCAGTCAACACAGGAAATAGAATCACCTTGGTTCATAAAGCTGTTACTGGCTTTTTCAGGCTGGTTTGCCTCATTATTTATCTTAGGTTTTTTATTGCTCACGCTACAAGACTTAGTGGATAACGGCATCATTTGTTTTCTGGTCGGTGCCGTGATGATAACCATGGCGTATAATGTACTAAAAAATAACCCCTCTGAATTCCGTGAACATCTGATGTTAGCTTTTAGTTTTGCCGGACAAGCTTTGATCGCTTGGGCTATTTTCATCTATGATAGTCACCCTTCTGACCTATTACTTTGGTTCGCTATTTTGGTCATGCAAAGTAGTTTGAGCCTAGTTATGCCAAACTATGTACACCGCGTTTGTTGTGCTTTTTTTGCCAGTATCGCATTGACTATTTGCCTTTATTATTTGCATCTTTCAGCGTTCACTTCTGCAATTTTATTACTGTTAGTGCTGTTTTTGGTACTCAATGAATGGCGTTCAGTGAAGTGGCAACCTGCTTTTGAAGCGATCAGTTATGGGGTTGTGTTGTTGCTTATTCCGCTCAAAGCTTCTTATATCATTGGCTACGATCTTTCATATTGGTTAAATGAAAGTAGGTTACAACCCTCATGGTTTTACTATTTAGATGAGCTGTTATTGCTCGTTGCCATGCTTTATTTGGTCATCACCTTAATATTACGTAGTCAGCATCAATTACCCTTTAATACTAAATTGGTGATTATGGGTGCCACTATTAGCCTGTGCCTTTTATCTATGCAAGCCTCTGGTATTACTATCGGTTTTGCCCTATTGATATTGGGCTTTTCAAACAGCAATAAACTATTACAAGGGTTAGGCATGATCTCCTTACTCTTTTATATCTCTAGTTATTACTATTTATTAACGCTCACTTTATTAGAAAAATCGGGTATTTTATTAATAATGGGTTTGTTTATATTAGCGATTCGTTTGGTGCTATTAAAATGGTTTGATCCGATACAGATTGATCCTGTGAAGGTTGGCTCAACGCCACAAGGAGATAACGATGCAATCTAAGATCGTAATAGGCATGTTGCTAATCATTTTAGCGCTGATGAACGTTTCAATTTTCAGTAAAGAACAACATTTAAAATCAGGCGATACGGTGTATTTAAAACTAGCACCAGTGGATCCGCGTTCATTAATGCAGGGCGATTATATGGCGCTACGTTTTGATGCCGCGAATCAACTCTCTGACGCACTGCAATTGCTAGCAAACAATACATCAACAAGTACCCATGATGGGCAAATAGTCGTGCGCTTAGATGAAAACAAGATCGGTACTTTTCAAAGTATTTACCAAGGCCAAGCATTGCAAGAAAATGAACTACGACTTAATTATCGTGTACGTTATGATCAAATAAAATTTGCTACTAATGCCTTCTTTTTTGAAGAAGGCACCGCAGAACGTTATGAAAAAGCGCGTTATGGGGAATTCAAAGTGAATGAGCAGGGAGAATTATTATTGAATGCCATGTTCACAGAACAGCTAACAGAAATTAAAGCAGAGTAAAAATGGTAAGTAACCACTAAACGGCGGCACGAAGAAAACCGATAATATATTGATTAGTAATGTTTTTGACCTAACCTTCTTTATCCTTCGTGCCTTCGTGGTTAAACCGTTTTTGACTTTAAAAAACCGTAACCAACCACGAAGCCGGTGCGCTGCACGAAGAGCACGAAGAAAAACACATAATATATTGATTAGTAATGTTTTTAATCCAACCTTCTTTACCCTTCGTGACTTCATGGTTAATCCGCATTTGACTTTGAAAATAAATAGCTTAATAAAAAATATAAAAAAGGAGCCAAAAGGCTCCTTCGATAACAACGTTAAATAACAACGTTAAATCTGGAAAATCTTACTTATTCAATACGGCATTAAAACGCTCAAAGCCAGCTTCTAAATCGGCGATTAAATCTTCAGGGCTTTCTAAACCGATATGTAAACGAATAAGCGGTTTGCTGCTATCCCATTTAGTTACAGTTCTAATTTTATCAATACCCGACACACTCAAAATCAAGCTTTCAAATCCGCCCCATGAAAAGCCCATTTTAAAGTGATGCATATTTTCTACTAAAGCCGTTAGTGACTTGCTGTTCCCTTCTTTTAATACAAAAGAAAATAAACCATTGGCGGCGCTGAAATCTCGTTTGAAGAATTCATGGCCTGGGCAAGTTTCAAAGGCAGGATGACGAATGTGGTCCACTTCAGGACGTGTTGCTAACCAATTAGCCACTTGTAATGCATTCTTTTCATGCTGCGCCATTCTCACGCCTAATGTGCGTAAACCACGGCTTGCTAAATAAACATCGTCTGGTGACGTACATTGCCCCATTAGATAGCTGTTTTCACGCAACTGGTCCCAATGTGCTTCGTTTGCCGTCGAGGTGCCCATCATCACATCTGAATGGCCAACAATATATTTAGTTGCCGCTTGAATTGAGATATCAACCCCCATCTCAAATGGACGAGAGTTAATCGGTGAAGCCCATGTATTATCTAACATCACTACTAAACCATGCTCGTGCGCTATTTTACTGAGAGTAGGTACATCTTGAATTTCCATAGTAATTGAACCAGGAGACTCTAAAAATAATACTTTGGTGTTGTCTTGAATCAGATCTTTAATACCCGCGCCGATCATTGGGTCATAGTAAGTAGTTTCGATACCAAAACCTGCTAATAAGCTGTCACATAATGCTCGTGTTGGTTCGTAAGCACTGTCGACCATTAATAAATGATCGCCAGCTTTTAAAAATGACATTAATGAGTTGCTGATAGCTGCAGAGCCTGATGGATATAAAGCCGTGCCAACACCGCCTTCTAACTCAGCAATCGCGGCTTGGAATGCAAAATGTGTTGGTCCACCACGGCGACCATAAAATAATGCACCGTTGGTTTTATTTTTTGCAGCAAAATGCATATCTTCCATGGTTTCAAATGTCATGGTAGAAGCACGTACTACAGGGGGATTAATGACTCCGTTGGTCCATTTCTTATCACGGCCTAAACTTACTATCTGCGTTTCTTTTTTCATTTTACCAATCCATCCCATTATTAATAAAGCATTGAAGAATATGATTATATGTTACCACTTCAAATGAAGATAAACAGCGACAAAATTGTCATAAGATAGTCTCGATAAATTAGCTTACGGTGGAGAGAAGAAGGTATAATCCTCATTTATATTTTTATACAAGATAGGTTAAACATGCAGTTTGAAACGCACTTTATATTAGATCGAGCACATTATGGCGAATGCTTTGATCAATCGATGTTATTAAAAGGGCCACAAAAACCACGCTTTGTTTTCATCACGGGTTTAATTTTAGCGGGTTTGTTTTTCTTGTTTGCAACGGAAGTACAAGGTTTACTGGCATGGTTTTTCTTTGGCATTGCGCTATTGGAATACTTCAGTTTTAAATATAAACGTCCATGGTGGTTAATGCGCCAAATGATGAGTAAAAATGCAGGTAATAAAATTACCCTTATTTTTGATGAACAAGGCATTGAAAATAAAAGCGTTTACATCAATAACCAATTAGCATGGCAATCTATCGATAGCTTTTATGAAACAGACACTGGTTTTATGTTGAACTTGCATCAAGGTGGTCAGCAATATTTAAGTAAATCTTGTTTAGACGATTCAATACAAGATTATATTCAGCAACAATTAAGTGGCAAAAAGCAGGCGTTCCCTTTATCAGCCAAGTAATTAATCGAGGCCGACTGTTATAAATAAACCAAAAAATGAGTGAAACAATAGCCGCTTAATCTAGTTAGTGGTTTTGTTTCACAAACTCTAAAAATGCTCTATCAGCTTTAGACAAGTAGCCTTTCTTTCTCCACGCAATTGAAATATCCAAAAAGATCGGCTCTTCAAAGGGAATAGAAATAATATCCGGTTCTTTTTCTGTGGCGAGTTCAAGTAATGCTGAGATAGCAAAATCACGTTTTACAATCTTAAGGATCACCGCTAATAAGTTAGTTTCAAAAGAAAAGTTCGCAGACAATTTTTCTTGGCGACAAATATCATCTAATTTCTCACGATGAAAATACCCCTGTTTAAACATCACCAATTCCTGAGAAAAGAACTCTGCGTAGGAAAGTGACTTTTTATCGGCAAACTCATGTTCAGTATTCACCACAGCGACCATTTGTGAACGGATCAGATGTTCAGAATCTAATGCATCGGGTAAGTTACGCGCTTGAATTATGCCTAGATCAATATCGCCATCGAGTAACATTTTTTGTATCGACTGCGCACCAGCTTCAATCATCACCAGTTTTAACTTAGGGTAGCGGCTTTTAAATGCCATTAGTACATCGGGAAAATAATAAGTGCCCATAATACTTGGTACACCTAATCTCACCTCCCCTTTCTCCAAACCTCTTAACTCTTTCATGGCGAGCGTTGCATCATCTAATTGTTGAATGATCTGTTTGGCATGAACCAACAAAATTTCACCTTCATGAGTAAGCGTTATTTTTCGTTCATTACGACGAAATAGATCCAGCTCTAGTTGTGCTTCTAATTTTTTAATTGCAACACTTAATGCAGGTTGTGCGATATGCAGTGCATTAGCGGCATGGGTGATGTTTTGATACTTTGCTACTGCGGCAAAGTAGGTGAGAAGTCGTGTATCCATACTATAACCAAAAACTATTGAAGTGATAATTATTATATATTTTCACTATTCTAAGTAACTTGCTACTGTTTTGCTCTCGTTTCCTATTGGTGATCACGTTGATGATTGAGTTTCGTAGTAAAGCCTATTATAAAGTCAGTGCAGCACTCGCTTTTGGTTCATTTTTAGTATTTTGTAATCTGTATTTATTTCAACCTATGTTACCCGTTTTAGCGGATCATTTTGCTGTCTCTGCTACCCACATTAACTGGTTATTAGCTGCAGGTACCCTGACCCTAGCATTAATGTTATTGCCTTGGGCTTTTGCCTCTGAACGAATAGGCCGACGCAAAGTACTGCTGATTAGTTTGTTTTTATTACCTGCCATTGGTTTAACTTCATTATTGACTGATAGTTTATTATTACTGATCATTAGCCGCGCTTTAATGGGCATGGCCCTGGCTGGATTTACCGCCGTCGCGGTTGCTTATATGGCAGAGGAGTTTTCAGCAAAAGCTTTTAGTCATGGCATTGGTGCGTATATCAGTGCCAATTCTCTGGGTGGTATTTCAGGGCGTTTATTTGGCGGCATGCTCACGGACTATTTCGATTGGCAAACGGCGGTAGCTTGTATGGCGCTGTTAAGTTTAATTGGTGCGGTGGTGGTTGCTTGGGTATTACCTCAACCTAATCAGCAAAATACAGTACAAAGCAGTCCTTTATCTCAATACCACCATATTATTATTGAACATTTAAAGAATAAAAAAATCTATTTTGCAATGTTAATTGGTGGTGTAAATTTTGCCATTTTTATTAATTTATATACGGTCACAGGATTTCGCTTAGTCAGTGAGCCTTATGCGATGCCTGTTAGTATCGCGGCAATGATTTTCTTATGCTACTTATCGGGAACGGTTAGCTCTCGCCTAGTGGGAATATGGTGTCAACGATTTAGCCCGATTACAGGCATGTTGGCTGGCGCAATAATGGGGTTATTAGGCATGTTAGTCGCTAGCAATGATTCCTTAGTAGTCATTTTCATTGGTTTAAATTTATTAAGCTTTGGGGCTTTCTTCACCCACTCTTTAGCATATGGTTGGGTTAGCCAACAGGCAAAAAAATCTAAAGCAACAGCCACTGCATTATACCTAGTTCATTATTATGTTTGTGGCAGCTTGGGCGGTTTCTATTTAATTTACTGTTGGCAACATGGGGGATGGACGCAGGTGATGATCGGTGCAGGGTTATTATACGCAGTCGTATTTTGGTTATGCTGGCGTTTAGGTCATTATGTACATGACAAAAAAGAGCACACCTTGCAGGCGGCACAGTAACTTATAGATCTAAAGGGGAGAAATACTGCTGACTAAACACCGTTGACTTAATTGATATTACGCAGCTATCGTTGTTAAGCTTATCTATTTATTAACTTCTCTGCTTAGGCTCTCTATTTAGGTTGCCTACTTAGGTTATTCACTTAGACTCTGTATTGATGTTATTCATTAAAGTTATCTAAGGTAATGATAGGCAGCGCACCATAGGCGACTTCTTGGTAAGGATGTGCCTTAATTAATGCGCTTAGTGCTGCTTTAAGTTGATTTTGTTTACACACCATTTCAACTCTGTATTCGTTTAATTTGGTTAACTGTTCTGGTTGCCCAATATGTGGAGTCGCATTTCCTGATGGTTTAAATTGCCCTTGCCCTAATATTTGCCAGGCACATTGTTGATATTCGCCAACTTCGCCTGCTCCCGCATCAAACATCGCTTTTTTCACTAAATCGAGTGCGTTTTCAGGTACATAAAAATAAATTTGATACAGCATACACGTCCTATACTTTTACGTTAGCGTGTTGAGAACTTGCTCGCTTAGCAATAAAAAACAGCCCCCAGCAAGGTAAACAAAGGATCATCGTCGAGAAAATATCAAACCATGAATGGTAATGTAAAGCGGTCATCAACCACCCATAGATGAAGACACTGATAAACGCATAAAATCCAACGCTAAAACTAAAGCTTAATAGCGCACAGACTATCACCATAACCACGGCGGTATGTGAGCTAAAGTTAGCCCCCATTGCTAACCACCAGCCAAAATGAAACTCTATGAAAGCAAAACCATACACAGCCAAATAAGCAACGATAAAAGAGAACGCTAAATTTTTACTCATCTTTGCTCTTAAATAATACACACAAAATAGCGCTAACAGAGGTGAATACAAATCGGCAATAATCGCTAACATATTAAACTATCTCTAGTGTCCTGTTGCTGTGTTTTAATGATAGAGCTAAGATTCACTTTAGCGCTCAGGCTTTACTTTAGTACTCGGCTTTATTACCCGGCTTTAGTACTCGACTTTAGCTTTTGAATAATCAACAGTATGATCGCAATTACCCTGTTGTTCGCAATCATTAATACCATCATGGTCAAGATCCCAACTTTCATGGAGCTCAACAATGCGTCTAAAGATCGCATTTTTATCATCCTTGGGATCTAACGCCACCAGCTGCAATGTTATTTCATTTTGTTGTGTTGGATATTCCGCTGCCGTTTGATTTGGCCCTAGACTTTTAAAGTTAACCTGGATTGAGCCTTCTTGTACAAATACATTACTTTTCACCACACTACTTTCTTTTAATATAATTTCTTCTTCTCGAATGCGCTTCCCCAATAACGCAGAACTTAGGTGTTTGGCTTGCTGGCTAGTAAAATCATAAGAAAAAAGTCCAACATAAACAAACACACTATTCCCAGCAGTATTGATAATAAAAGGCGCTGCAAAATAAGTGAGGTCTTTGGTGTGCTTATCTAACAATGTTAATTTGCTGATATTGAGGTAAACAGACCCACGATCATAAACGGCCTCATTAGCGTCGCTAGCCGCTTTTACTAAAGTTTCATAATGACCACGAAAATAAACGTAATCCTCTATTTGTTCGACCTTATCCAAGCTTACTAAGCGTTCACTATCAGGGTAAACAATAGCAACCGGATGAGGTTTAGATAAAGATTGAAATATCACCTGTTGTGTTGGGGTTTTACACACAGCTTCCTGTGCGTCCCATAATCCATCAATGTTGGCACAGGCTTCCGGAGTGTTAGCGCGATTTTGCAAGAAGTAAGCAACTATCACAATCAACACTAGCCCGAGTAATACTTTATTCAAGGTTGTAAACATAGTTATTCTCTAAACTTATAAGGTAAATTGATATCAGACAACACGCGCAAAAAGTCACCGGTTATTGGCGCATGTACCTCAATTTTTTGCTCTGTTTTAGGGTGAGTAAAACTTAAGTATGCAGCATGTAATAATAAACGATGAATAGCAAAGTTCTCTCTGAACATAGTATTGTGTTTACCATCACCATGTGAGGTATCACCAACAATAGGGTGACGTAAATGCTTCATATGTCGGCGTAATTGATGTTTACGTCCGGTTTTAGGTATTAGCTCCATCAATGAATAACGAGAAGCTTGATAAGGCCCAACAGCAATTGGGATTTCAGTTTTAGCTAAACAACGGTATTCAGTAACTGCCTCCTGAGGAGGTTTGGTCATATCGGCTTTTTTATCTGCTATTTTATCGTACTGATATTTTAGAGGATAATCTAAAATCCCTTGGTCGAGATGACCTCGAACCACGGCAAGATAGTTTTTTTCAGTGGTTTGGTCGATAAACTGCTGCATTAAATGCCTTGCACTGTCTTTGTCTAATACAAATAACAATACACCTGAGGTCGGCCTGTCTAAACGATGTACTGGATAAACGTGCTGACCAATTTGGTCACGTAACTTTTGTACTGCAAACTCGGTGGCGTGAGTATCTAACCAACTTCGATGGACCAGTAAACCAGAGGGTTTATTAATCGCAACCACATAATCATCTTGGTATAAAATTTCTAATTCAGGTGTACTGCTTTGCACACTAATATCTTGTTGCTCAGCAACCGTTGCTAACATCCCTTCTATATCATCTAGGTTGTCTAGATGGTCAAAACTTTCTGCTTGATTAACGTTATCTAGGCCTTCAATGCCTGCTGGTATTGTTTGTTGCGTCATATTATTCACTTACTAATAAATCGATTTTCGATAATAATTTAAAAATGGCTACTTCATTAGGTAAAACCTGTGCCGCCATCGGCGCAATACATAGTGTCGATGGTAACATTGAGGGTTGCTTTAGCATCTGTTTAAAACGCACTAAAAAAATAAACTGTAGCCATTGTGGAAAGGTTAAAGTATCAATTGCAAAAGGTTGAACACTGGCTAATTTTTCTTGACTGGGCGCTTCATCTTGCCAGTACCCCCGGTGCTTTAACAGGAGAATGAGTTGTTCTAATAAGTCCAACAGTTGTTGCGATTTTAGCAGTGCAGACGTTACAGGTAGTGATTGATTCAGTGTATTTGCAGTTGACATGTTTTAGGCGCCTATATAATAAGCGGCTAATATACCCGTGATACCTCAAGATGCAAAGTCAGCATGAAAATTAACACCCACTCTATCCTCCAACCAGATGAATATCATTCCCGCAACTGTTTACGCCACGTTGTAGTTCCTTCTTACTCTTTATCAAATTGATAATTAATGCTGCATCTTTCACTCTCATTTAAGATGATTAATGTTTTATATAAAAAAGATAACAGCCCATTTTGTGATCAAGTAGATTCTTTTAAAATCAAAACAACTAAAAACCCACAATTGTTGACAATACAGTTGATAATCATATTTAAAAGGTTACTATTTGTCCATAAATCGTAAATAGTGTCAACAATAAGAAGAGTTATGATAGAAAACAAAGACCCAATAAAATCAGATAATTTAACGGCTCGCTTGATAGAAGCGATCGTTAATGGCGAGTACCCGCCGGGCAGTAAAATATCTGAACCTGAATTAGCACGTGTCTTTGACGTGAGCCGAGGCCCTTTACGTGAAGCAATGATGCGCGTTGAATCATTAAACCTAGTAGAGCGCGTTCCCCATGTAGGAGCACGTGTTGTCACTCTAAGTTTAGAGAAATTAGTAGAAATTTATGCAGTACGTGAAGCATTAGAAGGGATGGCGGCAAATTTAGCCTGTAAATATATTACCGATTCAGAAATAGAAGTATTAGAAGCATTATTAAACCGCCACCAATCACATATAGAAGAAGTTGATGGCGCGTCGTATTTTTATCAACAGGGTGATTTTGACTTTCATTATCTGATCATTCAAGCCAGTAAAAACCACCAATTGATTGCATTGTTATGCGACCAGCTTTATCACTTAGTGCGAATGTATCGTTACCAATCCCCTCGTTCACACGCTCGCCCAGAAAAAGCCTTATATGAACATTTTGCTATTTTGAACGCTATTAAAGCACGCGATCCGGAATTAGCAGAAATGTTGATGCGCAGACATATCAAGAACAGCCGACTATTAATTGAAAACGAATTGTTAGAGGAGTAACACCATGAGTCCAGGTAAAAAATTTAGACAAGCCATTAATAATAATAAACCACTGCAAATAGTGGGCACTATTAATCCTTATTGCGCAATGATGGCAGAGCAATTGGGTCATCAAGCTATTTACCTTTCTGGTGGTGGTGTCGCTAATGCATCGTATGGTTTACCTGATTTAGGCATGACCTCTTTAAACGATGTAATTGCAGACGTTCAACGTATTACATCTGCCTCTAACTTACCGTTATTAGTAGATATTGATACAGGTTGGGGTGGTGCATTTAATATTGCAAAAACCATTCGTGATATGGAAAAAGCAGGAGCAGCAGCGGTTCACCTTGAAGATCAAGTGGCACAAAAGCGCTGTGGTCATCGCCCAAATAAAGAAATTGTTTCAACGCAGGAGATGGTCGATCGCATTAAGTCAGCAGTTGATGCTCGCACTGATAAAGACTTTTTTATTATGGCCCGCACCGATGCTTTTGCTCAAGAAGGTTTAGAAGCGGCGATCGCACGTGCACAAGCTTATGCTGCAGCGGGTGCAGATGGGATTTTTGCAGAAGCAATAAAAACAGAAGCACATTATCGTGCATTTTCTGAAGCATTAGACGTACCTATTCTAGCGAATATCACTGAATTTGGTGAAACCGAATTATGGAACAAAAAACAGCTTGGTGAATGGGGTTGTGCAATGGTGTTGTATCCACTTTCAGCTTTTAGAGCAATGAATAAAGCCGCTGAACTAGTTTATAAAACGCTGCTCGCTGACGGTGACCAAAAAGCCGTTATCGATACCATGCAAACACGTATGGAGCTTTATGATTACTTAGGTTATCACGACTATGAGCAGAAGTTAGATGCCCTCTTTTCAAGTGAAAAGAAGTAACAAGTATTAGTTAATAATTAACAGTTAATAAGTAATAGTTAATCAGTAACAAGTGAGTTTTTAGTGACGCAATAAGTAAATGACCAACAACGATTAAGGAAGATAAGATGAGTGATAAAAATATTGGCGGTGCAGGATTACGTGGACAAAGCGCTGGTGAGACAAAGTTATGTACAGTCGGACAGTCTGGAAGCGGTTTAACTTATTGCGGTTATGATGTTGCAGATCTTGCTGAAAATGCAACATTTGAAGAAGTTGCTTACCTGTTATTTAATGGCGAATTGCCTACCCAACAACAACTCGATGCTTATAAAAAAGAGCTATTCGCGTTACGTGATTTACCACCCGCTTTAAAAGCAGTATTAAAGCTTATTCCTGCTGATGCACACCCAATGGATGTGATGAGAACAGGTTGTTCATTTTTAGGCAACTTAGAGCCTGAACAAGATTTTTCTCAACAAACACACGCGGCAAACCGTCTATTAGCCGCATTCCCTGCGATCATGTGTTTTTGGTATAGATACTCACATGAGGGCGTTGAAATAGACTGTGTCACAGACCAAAACAGTCTCGGTGGTCACTTTCTAAAATTATTGAATGGCAAAACGGCCTCAGAGCAACATCAGCGAGTCATGGACGTTTCCCTTATTTTATATGCAGAGCATGAGTTTAATGCGTCAACTTTTGCCGCGCGTGTCTGTGCATCAACACTCTCTGATTTGTATTCATGTGTCACAGGTGCGATCGGTACTTTACGTGGCCCACTTCATGGTGGCGCCAATGAAGCAGCCATGGATATGATTGAAAAGTTCAATTCGCCACAGGACGCTAAAGTGAAAATGGCAGAAATGCTCGCACGCAAAGAGAAAATCATGGGCTTTGGTCATGCCGTATACAGAACCTCAGATCCACGCAACATAATTATTAAAAAATGGTCAGAAAAACTTGCTCAAGAAAATGGCGACAGCAGTTTATATGACATTTCGGTGGCCTGTGAAGAGTTTATGTGGGACAGCAAAAAGCTATTTTGTAATGCCGATTTTTTCCATGCCTCCACCTACAACTACCTCGGCATTCCAACTAAATTATTTACCCCCATTTTTGTTTGTTCACGTTTAACAGGCTGGGCCGCTCATGTGATGGAGCAACGCTCAAATAACCGTATTATTCGCCCAAGTGCTGATTATACAGGTAGCGAACCGCGCACAGTGACACCTATTGAAACGCGTGACCAAGCAACAGCGAAGTAAGGATAAAGGTTATGAACAACACTCAATACCGCAAACCATTAGCTGGCAGCACATTAGATTATTTTGATACCGAGCAAGCCGTAAATGAAATCAAAGCCGGTGCTTATCAAAAATTGCCTTATACATCGCGCGTATTAGCAGAAAATTTAGTACGTCGTTGTAAACCTAAAGATTTACATGATGCATTGAATCAATTAATAGAGCGTAAGCAAGATTTAGACTTTCCTTGGTACCCTGCACGTGTTGTCTGTCATGATATTTTAGGGCAAACCGCACTCGTGGACCTCGCTGGTTTACGCGATGCTATTGCAGCAAAAGGCGGTGACCCTGCGAAAGTTAATCCCGTGGTGCCCACTCAACTGATTGTGGATCATTCATTAGCAGTAGAACACGCAGGTTTTGAAAAAGATGCCTTTAATAAAAACCGAGCAATTGAAGACAGACGAAATGAAGACCGTTTTCATTTTATTAACTGGACCAAAAAAGCCTTCGAAAATATTGATGTGATCCAACCGGGTAACGGCATCATGCATCAAATTAACTTAGAAAAAATGTCTCCTGTGATTCAAAGCCGAGATGGTGTCGCTTTTCCTGACACTTTAGTTGGTACTGACAGCCACACACCACATGTTGATGCACTGGGTGTGATTGCCGTGGGTGTCGGAGGTTTAGAAGCAGAAAGTGTTATGCTAGGCCGCCCTTCTTATATGCGTTTACCTAATATTGTCGGTGTTAATTTATTTGGTAAACGCCAAGAAGGTATTACCGCGACAGATATCGTTTTAGCCATCACCGAATTCTTACGCCAACAAAAAGTAGTGTCCTGTTATTTAGAATTTTTTGGCGAAGGTGCCGCAGATTTAACCTTAGGTGATCGCGCTACTATCTCTAATATGACGCCTGAATTTGGTGCCTCTGCTGGCATGTTTTATATTGACCAAAAGACTATCGATTATTTACGCCTCACAGGGCGAGATGAAAAACAGGTGCAATTAGTTGAAAACTACGCAAAACAAACTGGCCTGTGGGCTGACGCCTTAAAAGACGTTGAATATGAGCGTGTATTACGCTTTGATTTATCTGCCGTGGGACGCAATATCGCGGGCCCTTCTAATCCTCATCGCCGCGTTGCAACGGCCGACCTTGCTAACAAAGGCATTTCAGGAGTAGTAGAAAATGAAAGTGGTAAAATGCCAGATGGCGCTTGTATTATTGCAGCAATTACCAGTTGTACTAATACCTCCAACCCGCGTAATGTCATTGCCGCTGCGTTATTAGCAAGAAATGCCAATAAGCTGGGATTAACCCGTAAACCTTGGGTTAAAACATCCTTAGCACCGGGCTCAAAAGCAGTACAATTATACCTTGAAGAAGCTAACTTATTAACGGAACTAGAACAACTTGGTTTTGGTATCGTGGGGTTTGCTTGTACTACCTGTAACGGTATGAGCGGTGCATTAGACCCGAAAATACAACAAGAAATTATTGACCGAGATCTTTATAGTACCGCTGTACTTTCTGGTAATCGTAATTTTGATGGCCGCATTCATCCCTATGCAAAACAAGCTTTCATCGCATCGCCGCCTCTTGTAGTGGCTTATGCTATTGCAGGCACAATACGTTTTGATATTGAGAAAGATGCGCTAGGCGTTGATGCTCAAGGCAATAACATCACTTTAAAAGATATTTGGCCAAGCGATGCCGAAATTGATCAAGTGATTAAAGAAAGCGTTAAACCTGAACAGTTTAGAGCCGTTTATGAGCCGATGTTTGATATCAAGGTTGATTATGGTAATGACGTTGCCGCTATTAACCCACTTTATGACTGGCGACCACAAAGTACTTATATTCGTCGACCTCCTTATTGGGAAGGTGCCTTAGCAGGTGCTCGTGCATTAAAAGGCATGCGTCCACTCGCAGTGCTTGGCGATAACATCACCACGGATCACTTATCACCTTCTAATGCCATTATGTTAGACAGTGCAGCTGGCGCTTACCTCGATAAAATGGGACTACCTGAGGTTGATTTTAACTCCTATGCCACTCACCGAGGTGATCACTTAACGGCACAACGTGCAACCTTCGCTAACCCTAAGTTATTTAATGAAATGGTCACTAAAGATGGTGAAGTCACACAAGGGTCATTAGCACGCGTGGAGCCAGAAGGTGAAGTTAAACGAATGTGGGAAGCCATTGAAACCTACATGCAACGTAAACAACCTTTGATCATTGTTGCTGGCGCAGATTATGGACAAGGTTCTTCGCGTGATTGGGCAGCCAAAGGGGTCCGCCTAGCCGGAGTTGAAGTCATTGTAGCAGAAGGCTTTGAACGTATTCATCGCACCAACTTAGTAGGTATGGGAGTGTTACCGGTAGAGTTTATTAATAATGAAAACCGTCACAGTTATGCGATAGATGGCACAGAGACCTTTGATGTGATTGGCGATCGTAGTCCCGGTGCTGAACTGACTTTAGTGATCAATCGAGTGAATGGAGACGTTGTTAATGCCCCAGTAAAATGCCGTCTTGATACCGCTGAAGAAGTGTCGATTTATGATGCAGGAGGTATTTTACAACGTTTCGCAGAGGATTTTCTTCAATCATCACAAGGAGCGGAACATGAGTAACTCGCCATCAACTAACGCGACTGCGTTTCAACCACAGCTAAAAATACCCGCTACTTATATGCGTGGTGGTACTAGTAAGGGGCTATTTTTTAATATTCATGACCTCCCTAAAGCAGCGCAACAAGCGGGTGAAAGTCGCGATAACCTGTTGTTACGTATTATCGGTAGCCCTGATCCTTACGGTAAACAAACCGATGGCTTAGGCGGAGGCACTTCAAGTACCAGTAAAACAGTGATCCTTTCTGAAAGCGACAAAGAAGATCACGATGTAGATTATCTATTTGGTCAAGTTTCTATTGATAAAGCCTTTATTGATTGGAGTGGCAATTGTGGCAATTTATCCGCAGCTGTCGGTGCTTTTGCCATTGCAGCCGGTCTTATTGACTCATCGCGTATTCCCTATAATGGATTTGCAGTGGTGCGTATTTGGCAAGTGAATATTAGTAAAACCATTATTGCTCATATCCCTATCTGTAATGGACAAGTACAAGAGATTGGTGATTTTGAATTAGATGGTGTGACCTTCCCTGCTGCAGAAATTAAAGTAGAGTTTGTCGCCCCTTCGGACGCCAGCAATGCAATGTTTCCAACGTCAAATGTTGTTGACCAATTACATGTCCCTGACATTGGTACTTTTAAGGCGACCATGATTAACGCCGGCATTGCGACCGTTTTTTTAGATGCGCAAGCGTTAGGCTACCTTGGTACAGAAGGACAAGAAGCGATTAACTCAGATCTAGCTGCATTACAAAAATTTGAAACAATCCGAGCCTATGCAGCTTTAAAAATGGGACTCATTGATGACCTAGCACAAGCAGCCTCACGTCAACATACACCTAAAATAGCCTTTGTCAGCCCAGCTCAAGACTACACGGCCTCAAGTGGTAAAAGCATTAATAAAGCGCAGATAGACCTTAATGTTCGTGCGTTATCAATAGGTAAGTTACACCATGCAATGATGGGCACCGCTGCGGTAGCTATTGGCACTGCTGCAGCGATTCCAGGCACGCTAGTCAATATAGCAGCTGGCGGAGGTGAACATCAATCAATCACTTTTGGACATCCATCCGGCACCTTAAAAGTCGGTGCAAAAGCGATTCAGCAACAAGGGCAATGGATTGTTGAAAAAGCAACCATGAGCCGAAGCGCACGTATATTAATGGAAGGTTGGGTAAGAGTGCCTGCATCAACGATATAAAAGGCGCTTTAGCATCAATCGGCAGACAGCCATTAACAATAATGGCTAGCATGCAATGGAAACGTATCAACAGAAAATTAGGCCAGATAAGAGAGGTCGTTATCATCATTATCAGGTGTTAATGGCTATTGCGAGGTTAATTTATAGCGATGAGAAGTTATTAATAATAGCGCAATCACAACGCCTCTTTATCATGATTAATTAAAAGGAAGATAATTATGTCTGCATATCAAAAAGAATTTGAGCAAGCTAAAAACAACCCAGAGAAATTTTGGGAAGAGCAAGCAAAAGCGATTGAGTGGTATAAATTCCCAAAAAGCATCTTACAAAAAGATGAAAACGGCATAGACCGTTGGTATGCAGATGGTCAATTAAATACCTGTTTTCTCGCCTTAGATTATCACGTTATCAATGGCCGAGCCGAGCAAACAGCGCTTATCTATGATTCCCCTGTTACAGGGCAAAAACAACATTACACTTACCAAGCGTTGACCGATCAAGTTGCACGCACAGCAGGTATGCTTGCTGACATGGGGGTTAGTAAAGGTGATCGTGTGATCATTTATATGCCGATGATACCAGAAGCCGTGATGGCCATGTTAGCCTGCGCACGTTTAGGCGCTATACATTCAGTGGTCTTTGGCGGCTTTGCTGCCAATGAACTCGCGATTAGGCTCGAAGATGCAGAGCCAAAAGTGATTATGACTGCGTCCTGTGGAATCGAAGTACAAAAAATCATTCCTTATATGCCAATGGTCAATAAAGCGATCATGGACAGCCGCTGGAAACCTGAAAAAGTGATTGTATTGCAGCGAGAGCAATGCCCAGCTGAACTTAACAGCAGCCCAGGAGTAGAAGATCGTGATTTAGATTGGTCGTTACAATTAGAAAAATCCACGGCACATGATTGCGTGCCCGTGAATGCAAATGATCCGCTTTATGTATTATATACCTCCGGTACAACGGGAAAACCGAAAGGCGTGGTACGTGAAAATGGCGGGCATGCTGTCTCAATGAAATACAGTATGTCGACAATTTATAACGCAAAACCGGGCGACGTATTTTGGGCGGCCTCAGATGTGGGTTGGGTAGTAGGACACTCCTATATCGTTTACGCTCCGCTTATTCACGGCTGCACCACTATATTGTATGAAGGAAAACCGGTCAGAACACCTGACCCAGCGGCTTTCTGGCGAGTGTGTGAAGAACACCATGTTAATATTTTATTTTCTGCTCCAACAGCCTTTAGAGCGATTAAAAAAGAAGATCCTGAGGGCGAATTAATTAAGCAATATCCGATGCCTGCATTACGTACTATCTTTATGGCGGGCGAGCGCTTAGATCCTCCCACGTTAAAATGGGTTGAACAAAAAACGCAGCGACCAGTGGTCGATCATTGGTGGCAAACAGAAACGGGCTGGGCTATTTCAGGTAATCCTCTTGGTTTAGAACAATTTCCATTGAAACCAGGTTCTTCAACTAAACCAACTCCAGGTTTTGATGTACAAATTTTAGATGAACTAGGAGAGCAAGTGCCCGTTAATACACAGGGCATTATTGTGATAAAACTCCCCTTACCACCGGGTTGTTTAGCAACGGTTTGGCGTAACCATGATCGTTTCCAAAGTGGTTATTTATCACAGTTTCCTGGGTATTATGTTTCCGGTGACGGTGGTTATATTGATTCTGACGGTTACTTATTTGTGATGGGCAGGACCGATGATGTAATTAATGTGGCAGGGCATCGTTTATCTACCGGCGAGATGGAAGAAATACTGAGTGCCCATGATGATGTCGCTGAGTGTGCCGTGATTGGAGCTCATGACGAATTAAAAGGACAGATCCCTTTTGGTTTTGTGGTACTCAAAGATGGCCACTATTCAGTAGATGGCAATGTAGAAAAAGAGTTATTACAAAAAATGCGCGATGAAATAGGCGCGGTGGCAAGCTTTCGAAAAGTGGTGATTGTTAACCGCTTGCCTAAAACACGCTCAGGAAAAGTATTACGTCGAACAATTAAACAGGTTGCAGATGGAGAACAGTACGTCACGCCATCAACCATTGACGATCCAACGAGTTTGACTGAAATAGAGAATGTATTTAATCAAAATAGGAAAATTTAGATTAACACGAAGAAAAACTAAACAATAAACGCTGTAGTAGTTGCTGTTATATTTATTGTTTTGAGCTTACCTTCTTTACCCTTCGTGCCTTCGTGGTTATTTAGCTTTTGATTTTAAAAGAGCATAAGCAACCACGAAGAGCTACGCTTCACGAAGAGCACGAAAAAAACCTAAAAGTATAGAAATTATTGTTTTGATCTAACCTTCTTTATCCTTCATGTCTTCATGGTTGATTTGCGTTTGGCTTTAAAAGTAAAAAAAACGAATATCACCATCATAAAGTGTCAGTTATTTTTACACCATTATTAGTATTTAATATAGAAATAAATTAAGACGCTTAGAATCATGCACTTAAAAAATAGGAACAATAATTGCAAAGCATATTACTATTAGGGTAGAAACAAAAACCAAGGAATTAAATTATGAATAGAATCGCAAGTATGTTTGTTTTGTTATTTGCTAGCATAACCGCTAATGCTGGTATTTTATTAGACTCAGGTGACCCATTTTATGATTCTGGAAAGTGTGTAGCACAGGGTTGTAATGGTACAGGAGAGTGGTGGGCAGTATCTGCTTTTACAGCGTCTACTGATTGGACTATTACTGGTTTTAATTTTTTTGCCGTTGATACAAAATCGGTAGGTAATGCAAATTATCAATCAACAACGTGGAAAATATTTGAAGCACCAAGTACAACTGGTATCGCTAATTTAGGTACGGCAACTTATGAAGCTACAATTCAGGCATCAACATCTCAGTCTCTATTTACAGACGCATTTGGTGGGACTATTAATGTTACTTCATTTTTAATTTCAAATTTAGATATTGAATTATCTGCAGGTAATTATTTTTTAGCCCAACATCATGATTTTTCACAAGCAACGAACTTGACTATTGCTGGTACAGGAAATATTTCATCATTTTATAATACTGATTTTGCAGGAATAACTAATAAAGTGAATGATCAAATTGCACAAAAAATATTCGGTAAAGTATCAATTCCAGAACCTGCTTTAATTGCATTATTTGGGATAGGTTTAGTTGGTTTGGGCTGGTCTCGTAAAAAAAGAGCCTAAATAAAGCTGAATTCAGTTAATAATATTCTTTTAGCCTCGTTATTTAACGGGGCTTTTTTATACCTGCTGTTCAATATGTCCTGCCTGTCGTTACTTTATCCACAAACCTAAAAAGACAACATTTATCAGACAATTGTAGCCTTGAATTTAAGTAATAAGCGCAATCAGTTCCAAAATAATAATTTGAAAGTGATAGCAATGTAAATTACTCTTTGTGCATGCTTTAAATTTAAACTTTGGCTGATTTAAAATCATAGCAATATCCCTAGTGTCGATAATATAAAGAACAAAATAAAAAGGAAGTAAACAATGAATGGAGCAGGAGGAAATACTGGTGGTATTGGACATTTTTTTATTGGTTTAATCATGATGTGTGGTGGCTTTTACATGTTACTTAATGCAATCACTGTCTCATCAAATTTTGGCTTGAGTTCGCGTATTTATAATCTACATAGTTTCGGAAGTGGCATAGGTATTACTGGCGGTACGATTATGATCCCTTTTATACTAGGGATCGGCATGATCTTTTATAATGCAAAAAACATCCTAGGCTGGTTACTCGCTATAGGCTCTATCACTGCTTTAATTTTTGGTGTTATTTCTTCAATTCGCTTTAGTTTACATAGCATGTCTTCTTTTGACCTGATTGTCATTCTAGTGTTAGCGATCGGAGGTTTAGGCTTATTTCTTCGTTCATTAAAGTCATTATCTTAATTTAGATCCGTTAACAATCAACCGACAACAATATGTTAAGTTGATACCTGTACCCAAGCATTTTCTCTTTAGCCAAATTAATACAAATTTCATTATGTATATGATCAATTATTGGCAAGGAAAAAATGTATCAATTTAAGACAGAAATATTGAACAACGATTTAACGGGATTGATATAATAGAGCACGTCAAAACTGCCCGATTAGGTATACACAAATGTAATCCTTTATTTGGGTGAAATGTCTGCTGGTATTGATTAACCATAATAGTTACCGGTATTGATTGTTCGGCTTTTTATTTCAAATTACTGAGAGTTAGACATAACAGGATAGAGGTCTTGTGCAGACCTGTATATAATCGCCCCACCATTAATTACTAAGATAGCCTTTTTATGAGCATGAATACACTGACTGATTTTTTAGAACAAGCCCAATGCCAATATCGAGCGTATGATTTAGGACGTATTGTGCAAAAAATTAATAACAGCGAATTCCAAAAAATAGCTAAAAATGAAATGGCCTACCCTTTCCCTATTCAACAACATGCTTTTATTGCATTAACTTTTTGGCAGGTAGCCGCTCAGAAAGAACATTTTATTTGGTTTTTAAAATTACCTTTAGATGAACAAGGTTTGATGAAGATAACCGCGCAGACAAGCTTTATTCGCATGGTAGTTGAAGCGATGGGCGAAGACCTAACTGCTGATATAAGTGATAAATTACAAGAAAGGTTAGCCAGCAACCCCTTTGTTTTTAAACCTAGTGCAGAAAAACTGGCCATTTTTAATGCCAATATAAACAGCGCATTTATTCGTCCACCTTCTTCTTTCTATGCCGCTATTCAACATTACTTTTCGGATCAATCTGATTGGCAACAATGGCAAAACTTAGGTTTACAAGGTTTTGCAGATCTTGCGGCACGTTTAAATCATGATAATAACCAGAAAAAAATAATAGATGCATTGGATTTTTTACCTGAGCAACCTCTACAAACGTTATCTTTATGCCTTGAAAACCAAACGCAAATAAGCACTGAGCTCGCGACTCATATTGCAAATCAAGCAAATAAACGTTTGCAACAAGGTCAAGAAAGCACCGCTATTTTATTATTAAGAGCAATAACCAGTGCCAATGCACAAGGGATCACGAAACAGCTTTTAAATGATCAATTTTCATCACCACTCGTGCACCAAGCTGATTGGTACATCACGATAGCCGGACGTTGCTGGATGCAGTTAGAAGATGAAACCTTGTTGAACCGGTACTTTGAGGCATTAGCAAACCATCATAAAGCACTGTTTCCACAACTTTTTGCTGACTTAGTTGCTATCCCGTCATTAAGAGATAAAGTATTAAAACAATTACGTTTAACGGCCCGTTCACCCGCATTATCGGAGGCAATTGGTTTATTATTTTCTGGCCTAAAAGCTGACACTTAAAAATACTTAAGGATGATTATGTGGGATTTGTTGTTTATTCTCGGTATGGTTTTTATTGGTACCACGGTATGGAAATTACGCCAACAATCAGAGCTAGCCAAAACCTTGATCGAACAGCATTGCAATAAACTTGATTTACAGCTTCTCTCCGTCGCTCGCTCTCGGTTTAATTTCAAATTAGGCAGTGACTTTTTACAAGCTAGTTTTATTTTCGAGTTTAGTAGTGATGGCACCAATCACTACCAAGGGACATTGACCTTAAATGGTTTAGTCAAACCCCGTTTTCAACTACCCGCTTATCGTCTTGTGGACGATCAAAGTACATTATATTAAAAAGGTCATTTCATGGATCGTATTATATTAGTTGCCCAACAACTTGCTAAAGAAGGTAAAACACCTAACACCGCTTTAATTAAAGCCCGTTTACCTAAAAACATACCTTTACCTGCAATTATTCAAGGGTTAAAAATGTGGCAAGATAACCCGAACAAACAAATAGAGGCACCGACTGAGCCGGCTTTAACTGGTACAACTATGCACTCCGTTGGTGGCAGTATCGATGAGATAATCAATAGTAAAATTGCGCAAGCAATTAACCCATTAAAACAAGAAATCAATGAGTTAACTTTACACATTGAAGCGCTCAAAGAAAAGATTAAAAGTATCCCAACTACCGCTGTGGAAGAATAACTGTGTTCATTAAAGAATTAAGCTTTGAATGTTATCAAGATACTCAATATGCAAGCGTTGAGCGCGCCATTAACAACTACTTAGATATGTTACGTTATAATGGGCAAATCTTGGGCAGGGAATTCCCTGTCGCCATGCAAGGGGCTATATTTACAACACGATTGGTTTGCCCTGAAGAACAAAGCTTAAGTACACGTTTTAATAGCCCACAAGTTAACCATGCGTTGTCAGGACTAACCAAAGCAGGTCTACTTTCACCTAAAATAAAAACCATTGCAGAAGATTTAAATTCACAGCAATGCGCAACTAATTTTACGCCAAGTTGGCAGATTCTTTATACGACTTTCTTAGATACCTGTTCACCTATTCGCTGCGGTGAAACATTAGCCCCTATTCCGCTTTACCGTACACCAGAGGAAATTAGTAATGGAGACCGTAAAAGCGCAATAAAATGGCAAGAAGAATGGGTTAACTTAGACGAATTGCAGATGAATGGTTCTGCCGTTTCAAGTGCCGCCTTAAAAGAGTTAGGTGATGTCAGCAGTAAATTTTTTCACCGTGGTAGTAATTTATGCAAACGTATTCAATATATAACTAAAGTGCCTACTTATTATTACTTGTACCGTGTTGCAGGCCAATCCTTACAACAAGAGCAAGACCGACTTTGCCCTAGCTGTAACGGAGAATGGCGATTAAAAACACCACTGTTTGATATTTTTGATTTTAAATGCGATCAATGCCAGTTAGTATCTAATCTATCTTGGGATTTCAAAAAATAGGAAATGAATATGTTAAAAAAATTAAAGTTAGTGGCAATGGTATTATTGCTACTTGTGATTGGCTTCTTTGTACTAAGGGGTTGCTCGCAAGATGAAGTAGGCGATGTCAGCTTAGGCTTATTCACCACTCAAGATATTAAACTCAATATATTAAAAGATCCGTTGGTGTCAGGTGTCACCTGTCATATTGCGTCAATCGAAGCAGATTTAAGCTTTTCAGACCCAAGTGATAGTGCGATTTCATGCCGTCAAACAGGTGAAATTACATCAGCAATGATAGCTAAGATTGATAAAAGCAAATCTGGGGATGTGGTCTTTAAAAAATCAAAAAGTATTTTCTTTAAAAACATGAAGATACGTCGTATTTTTGATACTGAAAACCAAACCTTAATGTATGTTTCATACTCGACTAAAGAAACGTCAGGTAGTTTTAAACATAGTCTTTCAACTGTGCCACTATGGGGTACAGATGCTTACCAAGAGCAAAAACAAGTGACAGAAAACGTAACAACAGAATAATAATTATCATGTCATAAAAGGCATATTGAGCATCGTTTTATGGATATAAAAAAACCTCGATCAGTGACAACTAATCGAGGTTTTTTATTGGATTTTAGTAAAACTTGTATTGCCTAATTCTATTGCGTCACGTCTACTGTTTAACTTTTACAGTTTATTGAGAGTTTTACAGTTTATTGAGAGTTTTACAG